>NZ_MAQZ01000041.1:0-1014 GCF_001756285.1 Frankia sp. CgMI4 | reverse complement strand
ATCCTGCTCCCACTGCCAGTAAAGATCGACGAGGTTGCTGGAGAACGGGCCGAGCCCAGCGCGTTCGCCCCGGATCCACACGATCGGTTCATGCACGCCTGTTCTCGCTTCCGTTGTCGCGTTCGGGTACGGCGCGCAGGACGCCGAACCGTGCGGTTGACGACGGTTCGGCAACCCGCTGTCCGTCGTCAGTCTCCACCCAGGCATGGAGCCGGACAGGGTCGGCTGCTGCGCCGTGGCACCACGTCACCCGCTTCCGGCCCATGGCCAGCAGGAGGAACGCCGCTGATGATTCTTCGAGGCAGGCAACACGACCCGGCATGACCGTTCCTGCCCGCCGGACGGCGTTGACCGCTTCCATGAGGTGATCAGCTGAGGCGTTGACCCTGGTGCGTCGCGTGGCCCACGTCAGCAGACGAAGTAGCCGCGCCATCCGGCTGCGACCTTGTCCGGCCGAGAGCGCGCCGAGCACGACGAGTAGGGCCACACCCRCACGCAAGGTCATCCCGCAGGATGCGGATCCGGCCGTCGTGCGCCCGGCCTGCATCTCCTGCGTTCCCCAGCTTGGCACCCACGACGGCCCGACCGCCGTCGGTTGGCCCGCCCGATGTCGAAGGGTCTCCATGATCAGTTCTGCCGTAAGGAGCTGTTCACGCAGGGCCCGCGCGGACTGGGTGTCCAGCAGCCCTGACGGGTCGCCGTACCCGCTGGTCGTTGCCGCCTCCCACCAGCGCGCGGCCGGCCCGGTCAGTACATCAGCACGGCCGTTGCGGTAGTTGACGATCACGGTGGCCGGGCCGACATCGAGCGCACGAACGTGTTCGGGGACGCTGATGTACTCACATGACATTATCTATCGCTCTCCGTGGTTCTTGGAATCCACGCCACATCGGATGTGTCACCCAGGGCCCGTAGCCATACCTCCGCCGCCAAAGCCGGCTCCACGGTGGCGAACGGGACAGGGAGCCCTGCGGCCATCATCGTCAACGTCTGTCGGAACTCGCCGGGCTCGAC
>NZ_MAQZ01000040.1:0-1174 GCF_001756285.1 Frankia sp. CgMI4 | reverse complement strand
TGCGGCGGAGTCCGGGTGCGGTGGCGTTGGTGTGTGAGGGGCGGGTGGTGTCGTATGGGGAGTTGGAGGTGGCGGCGAATCGGTTGGCGTGGCGTTTGGTGGGGTTGGGGGTGGGTGCGGAGCGGGTGGTGGCGGTGGCGGTGGCGCGGTCGGTGGAGTTGGTGGTGGCGTTGTTGGCGGTGGTGAAGGCGGGGGGTGCRTATCTGCCGGTTGATCCGGAGTATCCGGCGTCGCGGGTGGGGTTGATGTTGGCTGATGCRGATCCGGTGGTGGTGTTGTGTACGGCGGAGACGGTGGGGGGTTTGCCGGAGCATMCGGCTGTGCGGCTGATGGTGGATGACGGTGGGGWGGTGCGGGATTGTCCGGGGACGTCTCCTGGTGTTGTGGTGCGGCCGGGGTGTCCGGCGTATGTGATGTATACGTCGGGGTCGACGGGTGTGCCGAAGGGGGTGGTGGTGTCGCATCGGGGGATTGTGAACCGGTTGTTGTGGATGCAGGGTGAGTATGGGTTGGGTGGTGATGACCGGGTTCTGCAGAAGACGTCGTCGGGGTTTGACGTGTCGGTGTGGGAGTTTTTCTGGCCGCTGGTTACGGGTGCGTGTCTGGTGGTGGCGCGGCCTGGTGGTCATCGTGATCCGCGTTATCTGGTGGATCTGGTGGTGGCTGAGCGGGTGACGACGGTGCATTTTGTGCCGTCGATGCTGGGGTTGTTTCTGGATGAGGAGGGTGCGGCTTTGTGTGGGGGGCTTCGGCGGGTGGTGTGTAGTGGTGAGGTTTTGCCGGGCGAGTTGGTGGAGCGGTTTCAGGGGGTGTTGCCGGGGGTGGGGTTGCATAATCTTTATGGTCCGACTGAGGCGTCGGTGGATGTGTCGTTCTGGGCGTGTCCGCCGGGGGTGTCGGGGGTGGTGCCGATCGGGGGGCCGATCTGGAATGTTCGGTTGTTTGTGTTGGATGGTTTTCTGCGGCCGGTTCCGCCGGGGGTGGTGGGGGAGTTGTATATCGCTGGTGTGGGGTTGGCGCGTGGGTATGTGGGTCGYTCGTCGTTGACGGGGGAGCGGTTTGTGGCGTGTCCGTTTTCTGGGTCTGGGGAGCGGATGTATCGGACGGGGGATTTGGTGCGGTGGCGGGGTGATGGTGTGTTGGTGTATGTGGGGCGGGTTGATGCGCAGGTGAA
>NZ_MAQZ01000039.1:0-1231 GCF_001756285.1 Frankia sp. CgMI4 | reverse complement strand
CGCCCGCCCCGCGGACGGGGTCCTACGGTCGGCTCCACGGGCGTTTACCGTCTCCGACCTACTGGCGGCGACGAGGTTGGACAGGTTGACCGCGGCGTTCAGGTCGCGGCCGCCTACCAGCCCGCAGGACTGGCAGGCGAAGATACGCTCCGACAGGGTGAGGCCTGGGTTTCGCCAGCCGCAGTCGGAACAGGTCTTCGAGCTTGGATACCAGCGGTCCGCGACCACGAGCGTCGATCCGTACCAGAGGGTCTTGTAGGCGAGCTGGCGGCGGACCTCGGCCATCCCGGTATCGGACACGGCACGGGCAAGACGGYGGTTACGGACCATCCCGGCCACGTGCAGGTCTTCCACCACGATCGTGTCGTGGGTCTTGGCCAGCCGGGCGGTGAGCTTGTGCAGCCCGTCGCGGCGCTGGTAGGCGACGCGGGCATGGAGGCGACCGAGGGTGGCGGCGTGTCTACGGCGACCGGCGCTGCCGGGCGTGGAGCGGGCGTAGGCCCGCGACGCGCGGCGCAGTTCGCGCAGCGACCGGGCCAGCGGCCTGGGGTTCTCGACGGTCTCGCCGGTCGACAGGACGGCGAGGTGCCTCACACCCAGGTCGACCCCGACCGGGCCGCCCCGGCGCTGCCGGGTAGACGGCTTGCCGGGGACATCACGGTCGGCCTCCACGGTGAACGCCACGAACCAGCGCCCCGCGGTCCGGGACACGGTCGCGCCCAGCAGGCGTGCGGACCCGTCGACGAGCCGGCCGGTCAGCGCACCCATCGGCTCATGCACCTTGACCCGDCCGACCCGGGGCAGCTTCACCTGCCGATCCCCAGCCGGACCGTAGGCGCCGGTGGTGTACCGGAACGAGTCACGGGCCCTCCCGCGCTTCTTGAACCRGGGAAACCGACCCGCCGGCCCTTCCGCTTCCCTTACCGGGAGTCGGTGAAGTTCTTCAACCCCCGGGCAAGCTGATCCAGGCCAGCGCGGAACGCCTCCTTCGAGCACCGCGCCCACCACGGGGCCAGCTTGTGTTTCGCAGCGTTCCAGGCCAGCCGCAACGCGGGCAGCGTCCACGACACCGGGGTGAGYAGATCACCGGTCAGCCCGTAGGACTGTTCGGCCTCGCGCTGCGCGAACGCGGCTTTCACCCGGACCAGACCCCAGTTGTAGGCGAACCGCTCTGCCCCGGCATGCCGGCGCAGAGCGGCAAGCCGGACGGTGTTTGGATCGAGAGCGAACC
>NZ_MAQZ01000038.1:0-1313 GCF_001756285.1 Frankia sp. CgMI4 | reverse complement strand
CCTCCCGGCTGACCCCGACCCCCGAGACCCCAGCGGAGTGCCCCACGGTCACGCCGCCCACGATCATGCCCCAACGGGATTTCCGAATACGTACCATCGCCGACACCCGAACCGGCATTGCACCACCGACCGTGGACATCAACCGTGCCCGCGTGCTCGCATCGGCGCTACGGTCCGCCAACGCGATCATCACCCCTGCCACCCTTCGGGCCGTCTACCGCCTCCAGGCCATCGACGTGGAGGTACTACTCAGTGCCGTGACCTGGCTACACCAGCACCCCAACGCTGGCAACTGGACTCTGCGGCAACTCCCGGTCCCCGGTATGCACACCAAATGGCTTGACACCCACGGCGCGCTGCTGCGCGATGTCGCGGGCCGCGATGTCCGACACGAAGTCAGACCCCGGCTGACCGTCATGCACCTGACATATGTCGATCCCGACCACGCCGCATCGGGCCGCCGCAGGCACGACGCCTGGACCACCGGTGACGTACATGACATCGCCTACCAGCCACGCGTGGTCCTCGTCGTCGAGAACCGCGACTCCCGCCTCTGGTTCCCGCCAGTCAGGGACACAATAGTGGTCGAGGGCGGCGGCAAAGCCGCAGCCACCCTGCTAGCAAACGTTCCCTGGATCCGCACCGCGGACCACATCGTCTACTGGGGCGACATCGACGCGGACGGGTACACGATCCTCGACCAGTTTCGCGCTGYGCTAGCCGAGCCCGCACCAGACGGCGCACCAGCGAAGCACGTCACCTCCATCCTCATGGGCGCCACAGACCTGCACCACTACGCTCAGCACGGTATTAACCACGACAAGGCGGGTCGTCCCATCCAGCCATCACCGACGACCCTGCCACACCTGACCGAAGCCGAGGCCACCGCGTACAACACCATCGCGACTGCGGGCCCCACCCCATTCCGCCGGATCGAGCAGGAAGTCATCCCCCTCACCCACGCAGCTGCCCGACTAATGCAGATCCTGAAAGGCGGGGGTCTGTCGCTGGCTTGCAGACCCGATCAGAAAGGATGAAACCGAACATGGAGATGGCGGCGCGCCTTGCGCCCGGCGGCGGGGCCGCTGGGCCGGCCGTGGTCGGAACGAGCGTCAACTCATCTACCGCACCGCCTTCGGCCTGACCAACGTCACCAACCAGCAACACCGCGCCCGCTACACCGCCTCCCGCACCACCCGCCCCGCTGGCTACACCAGCCAGGAACATCCTGAAGCTGCCCGGGACTGTAGGTGTCCCGCGTCAAGATCTTGGCTCAGGAATCCTGACCTGAGTGGGCGTTCTGCACGCTTTCG
>NZ_MAQZ01000037.1:0-1395 GCF_001756285.1 Frankia sp. CgMI4 | reverse complement strand
ACACGCCGGATGACCAGGCCGAACCAGCCGACGGCGTGCCCGAACGATCAGAAGTCATCCCTCGACCGAGATCACGACAGGGACGGAACACAGGCTAGTTCACAAAGAATCTTGTCCTAAAAATCTTGACAAGTTCCGGACGGCCATGGGTCCTCACCGACGGCTCCGGGTCGCCCCTTCAAGGATCTTGGTGATGTCCTCGACGGAATCGTGGACACCGGACGCGATGCTCATCACGAGGTCGTAGGCCTCGTCGTTGGTCAGCGTCAGGCGACGGCCGTTGACACCGTAGAAGGCGATCAGACCGGCAAGGGCGAGCCGCTTGTTCCCGTCGACGAGGGCATGGTTGCGAGCCAGTGAATGCAGGAGCGCGGCGGCCTTGCCGTCAAGAGAGGGATAGGCGTCCCGGCCGAACACCGTCGCCCGCGGGCGCGCGAGAGCGGATTCGAGCAGGCCGTGGTCCCTGACCACCGGATCGGAACCGATGGCCCGCTCGGCGATGTACAGCAGTTCGCGAAGCGTCAGGTAGATCATTCGCCGAGCCAGCGGAGCGCCTCGGCGTACCGCGGCAGCTCCTCGTCCAGCACCTGATCCAGCAGTTCCGCCCGGCTGTGTGCCTCGATGTACTCCCGGATCGCCTCCCGGGCGATCTCCTGCATCGACCGCTGTTCCAACTCCGAACGCAGACGCAAAGCCTCTGCCTCGTCATCCGTCAAGCGCAGTGTCATCGCCACCACCCGACGGTATCACCKCTGATACCGCCGCCGGGACTCGCGCCATGGTCGCGACGCCCGGTTCCTATCCGATCTTCTTGGCGTTCGCATCGCCGTGTAGCCGGACCGCCGGATCTTCGCGTGGACGGGCTCGACGGAAACGGTCGGGCCGTTGACCTGCAGGTTTAGGTTCGCATTAGTGCTGGTTGGGTGCACTCACCGACGCCAACGAAGATCGACATATGCCATAACCTGCGGCTTGACTACCCAATGGGGCGGTCTGCAACCAGCGAGGCCGATGGCTGCAGTACATCGACCTGCGACTGTGGGTTCGAGTCTTGTTGGGTCGACCCMAGCCGCGCTTGATCATAAGGTCCATGCCTCGCCCACCAGCGAGTGTTGCGCGAGTTGCACCGCTCGGCCGCCGCATCACCGGCGTCGTCGCGCCGGGCGCACCCTTCCCCTCACGGCAGACTCGGAGATCCAGGAGGATCAGCCCGGGGCGAGGCGCGCTGTCCGTTAGCCGATACTAGTAGGACTTCGCTAGGTGACTCCGGATAGGTGTTGTGTGACGTTGGGTGTGGGGTTGAAGGGTCGTTGGCAGGTGGGGCAGGCGCCGGTCCAGACGGCGAGCAGGGCCTGGAGGGTGCGGAGGACTCCGTAGAGGGTCAGGCCGGCGCAG
>NZ_MAQZ01000036.1:0-31065 GCF_001756285.1 Frankia sp. CgMI4 | reverse complement strand
CGGCCGGCCCTGAGACGCACGGCCGGCCCTGAGACGCACGGCCGGCCCTGAGACGCACGGCCCACCCTGAGACGCACGCTTCCCCTGTTCCTCCCCGATGGATCCTTCCGTCAGCGGTGGCTGCGGCGCCGATGACGGCCGAACGCGCCCGTGCGTTCCTCGGCCCCCTCGGCCGGGGCCCCCTCGGCCGGGGCCCCCTCGGCCGGGGCCGGGGCACTGAGGCGGTCGCTGGGATAGACCTCCGACTCCGCCAGGGGGCCCGGACGCATGGCCGCCTGCTCCCGCAGTTCCCGCTGACGGCGCGCCGCGGCCACGTCGCGCACCCCCCGCACGCTCAGCCGACCCCACGCGGTCGAACCGAGAAAGAGGATCACGGCGCCGAGGCCGTAGAAGAAACTGATCCAGACGAGCGCCTGCCGGGCGGACCCACCGACCGGCCGGCCGAGCGCGCCGAGGTCCCAGGGTCCCGCCAGCGTCGGGCCGACGACGAACCAGGCGCCGGCGACGATCGCGAGCCACGCACCCAGCGCGGCGGTGCCGCGGGTGGAGCTCATCAGCAGCAGGAACCCACCGACGAATGTGGCGGCACCCGGCAGCACCTCCAACCAGAAGCGGGCCGACGTCCAGGTCCAGGCGCTGTTCGGGGTGAAGGCGAAGTCGAAGTACGGCCCGACGAACGGAATCAGCGCCCCCCACACGCCCAGGAGCATCAGCAGCAGACCACTGACCACACCCCGGCTGCGGGGAATATGCCAGGCGCCCAACCAGGGGGAGTCGATGTCGGCGACGTGGGTCATCGGGAGCTCCTTCCGTGGCCAACGCCAGGAACGTGCCCCGCCCGGTGCCGATGAACCCTCACCGACGGCGAACCCCGATCCACGAAACACCAGGTCACCATCACCGCCGGTCGCGGCCCGGGACGCGGCCGCGCCGCGGTCAGCGAGCGCACGATCCGCGGCGTGCCCGGTCGGGCCCAGTCCCGGGGGTCCACGTCCCAGCCGATCGCGGTCATGCCGAGGTTCGCGGCCGCGGCGAGCACGGCCGGCGACCAGTCACCACCCGGCGCGCGGAAGAGCCGGGGCGGTTTCCCACCCGCGTCGACGATGACCGACTGGGCGCGGACCATCTCGGCCCGGATCTGCGCCGGTGTGCGATGACTGAACGGCTGGGGATGGGTCATCGCGTGGTTACAGACGGAGTGCCCTTCGGCGATGATGCGGCCCACCAGGTCCCGGTGCGCGTGTGCCTGGGCCCCGACCAGGCAGAACGTTGCCTGGACCCGGTTGCGGCGCAAGACGTCGAGCATCCGCGGCGTCCACACCGGATGCGGACCGTCGTCGATCGTCAGGGCGACCGCGGCCGACAAGCACCCGCGCGAAGGAACGAGACGGTCGGGCTTCGGATCAAGCACGTCAGGCCCTACCACGTCAGGCCACGTCGGAGTCGTGCTGTGGATCGGGCGCACTCTTTCGACACGCATGATGTCGAGGCCACGATGCCGACAATCCGGACGAATCGTCGTCTGTTAACATAAATATGCCACACAGTCCACCGATATCCGACGATCATTAGGCAACAATCGACGCCCGCCGTGCAGGAGGACCGCTCATGGCATGGCCAGCCGCTCCGGCGGGAACCATCCCGGGCACGTCCGTCGCCGGGGCATCCACCACGGAGGCCACCCCGAACCCGGCGCCCCCGGTCTCGCCCGCCCACGTCCCGGCCGCCGCGTCCCCGGTCGGCCAGCGGGTGCGGGTACCCAAGACCGCGGAACTCGTCGCCAGCCAGCTGCGGCGGCGGATCATCCGCGGCGAGCTCAGCGAGGGTGACGCCCTACCGCCCGAACCCACGCTGATGGCGCAGTTCGGAGTCTCGCGCCCCACCCTGCGCGAGGCGTTCCGGGTGCTGGAGGCGGAAGCGCTGATCTTCGTGCGGCGCGGGGCCCACGGCGGCGCGCGGGTCCACACCCCGAGCCCCGAGGTTGCCGCGCGCTACGCCGGTCTCGTCCTCGAACACCGCGGCGCCACCCTGGGCGACGTCCACCAGGCCTGTGCCGTCATCGAGCCGCCGTGCGCGGCGCTGCTCGCCGAACGGCGTGATCCCGCCGACGTCGCCCGGCTGCGCCAGCTCCTCCACGAGGGTGACGAGGCCGCCGACCATCCCGTCGCGCTYGCCTCGGCCCAGGCCGCCTTTCACCTGGCCGTGGTGGAGCTGACCGGAAACAAGTCACTGACCGTGATCACCGGGATGCTCCTGCATCTCGTGGAGCTCACAAACAGCCACGGCGGTCACCC
The DNA here is from genome assembly GCF_001756285.1 of Frankia sp. CgMI4. NCBI lineage: Bacteria > Bacillati > Actinomycetota > Actinomycetes > Frankiales > Frankiaceae > Frankia > Frankia sp. CgMI4. Next base: position 28,771 of record NZ_MAQZ01000036.1, on the reverse strand, counting down.
CGGTGCCGACAACCGTCCGGAGGAGACCAGCCTTGCCGCGGTCGCCGCCGATGACCGATCGTCCGCCCGTGCGACCCGCYGGATCCACGCCACGCTCATCGACCTCATCGAGGCCGGCGACACGCAGGGCGCCGCCGATCTCTGGCACCGGCACCTCGCCGCCCCCGACCACGCGATCCCCGGCGGTCCGGCCGACCGGTGCGTGCTGGACCTGCTCGGCTGAATCGAACTGTAGAGGGTTGGGCACGCTCTGGAGACCGTCAACCTTCTACATTTTCGACGGATCGACGGATCGGTGGGCGGCGGGCCACACCGTCCACTGGGTCACCGGCCTCGCCGGGCGCCATCCGGTGAAGCCACCGATCGGGGCCGCCCGACTCACTGACAACCGGACCAGATCACCGCCCAGGCGGGCATGCCAGGAGACGAGGAGCGCCTCGGATTCGAGGGTGACGGCGTTGGCGACGAGCCGGCCACGTCCGCCCAGCGCCGCCCAGCAGGCGTCGAGCAGCCCGGGGGTCGTGAGGCCGCCCCCGATGAAGACCGCATCCGGCGCCGGCAGCCCGGCCAGGGCCTCGGGCGCCCGGCCGGGCACGATCCGCAGCGCCGGCACGCCGAGAGCCGTGGCATTGCGCCGGATCCGGTCGGCGCGCTCCGCCCGCGGCTCGATCGCGATCGCGCGACAGGTGCCATGGGTGCGCATCCACTCGATCGCGATGCTGCCCGAGCCCGATCCGACGTCCCACAGCAGTTCGCCCGGGACCGGTCCGAGCCGGGCCAGGGTCACCGCCCGGATCTCCCGCCTGGTGATCTGACCGTCGTGCTCGAACGCGTCATCAGGCAAGCCCGGCGTCCGCGAGCGGTGCGGGGCGGACGGCGTGGGCACCGGCTCGACGGCGACGACGTTGAGGTCCGCCGGCTCGCGCAACGGCACCTGCGGCACGACCGACCCTTGCGACACAGCTGACCCCGGCGGCACGGCCGAGGCGGCCCCGCCCGGGTGCTCCACGGCGGCCGGTGCCCGAACCCAGGCCCGGGCACCGGCCTCGACCCAGGCGGAGGCGGGGGCGCTCTGGTACGCCTCGTCCGGCCCCCCGAGCCGGTCGAGAACCGTCAGCAGGCTCTCGCCGTACCCGCGCCCGACGAGCAAGGTGGCGAACTCGACGGGCGTGGCCCGGTCGGAGCTGAGGACGAGCAGCCGTCGACGCGGCGCCAGTGCGGCCTGCACCTGCGCGAGGGGACGTCCGACCGCGCTCACCACGTCGACGTCGTCCACGGCCCACCCGAGCCGCGCGCAGGCCAGGGAGRGCGACGAAGGATGGGGCAGGACCCGCACCCGGTGCGCTCCCAGCAGCCGGACCAGAGTGGTGCCGATCCCGAAGAACATCGGATCACCACTCGCGAGAACACAGAGCTCACCCTGCCCCGCCTGAGCGCCGGTGCCGGCGTGCCCGGCCAGCAGGCGGGGCAGGGCCGGCAGCAGCGGGGACGGCCACGACACCCGCCGGCCTCCAACGGGCTGGCCGTCGATCCTTTCGGGCACGAGGGCAAGCTGGCGATCGGCGCCGAACAGCACGGCGGCCCCGCGCACCACCTCACGTGCCGTCGGCGCCAGCCCCGCCCAGCCGTCGGCCCCGATACCTACCACGGTGACGCGCACAGCGGAGGGGATGGAGTCGGCGAAGCTGGAGTCGGCGGAACTCACCGGCCCGGGGGACCCGGATCCGGTGACGTCACCGGATCCGGGCGCGGTCGCCGACGTGGCGGCAGTGTCGGTCGCCGACGTGGCGGCAGTGTCGGACACAACAGGCGAGCGTAGCGCGTCGGCCAGGAGGATCAAGAATAGCTGTGCGCCTCGTCCGGACAGGCCTGGTCGGCGACCTCCGCCACCTGCCCCGCGACCGCGTCCCACCACCGAGCCGCGGCAGCGGTCCGCGGGTATATCAGCCGCCGCCGGGCACGGCGGCCGCCGGCGGCCATGGGATGGAAAATCACCGCCGTATCGGGTAGCAATTCCTGGTGAAATGCGATCCCCGACACGTTGCACGCCGGCTCCGYGATCGGTGTGGCCTTCGAAGTCCTGATCACCTACGAACCCAGGAACAGGAAGAGCAGACATCTGTACGCCAAGGTACCAGGAGCGCTCCGGGACCTGCGCATAGGATGGCCGGGTAAATTCTCACATGGCCCGATCGCGCCAGGACGTTTGAAGCCCAAACGCAGCGTCGGGCACCATGGCGTTCATGCTTGTTCACACGTGACCGACGACACGCACCCCGGCCGGCATGGTCGTACCCTGAGGAGATGGGGGCGTCACACTCTCTACGGAGAGCGGACGGCTCCGCGCTCCGACTCCTCGCCRGTTGCCTGAGCCATGCCCTTCCGCGTCCAGAGGAGATATTCCAAGTCGTTCTCGGCCCCGGCTTTCCGGGACTTTGTCCCACTCCGTACCGAGCGCTGACGGCTGGCCCTGGCTTTGGTCCGTGGCGGCCTTCTTCGTTGTCCGTCGACCCGTGGCCGAAACGAACGAAGGCGAACGCCCGGCGACGGACGCGGCTGTCGCCGACGCGTCGTTTCCTCATTGCATAGGACGCTGGGAGTTTGCATGCGCGATACGCRCGAAATCCAGGCACGATCGCCGCGCGGCACCGGTGGTGGGGCGAGCGAGGCGTGGCGTCTGCGGCTGACCGGCCGATCGGAGACGGCCCAGCGCGAGCTCCTGCTGGACCTGATAGCCGGCCGGGTCGCCGTGCTGACCGAGCGCAGCGGCGACGCGGCCATCCTCGGCCGGGAGTCCTCCTGGCGTGGTCTCGGGGTGTACCGCGGCATCRCCGATCGGCTGCGAGACGAACTGTCCGCTGCGACGGGTCTGCGCCTGCCCGCGACGCTGTTGTTCGACCGGCCCTCCCCCGAGGCCCTCGCCGACCATCTGCGCCGTGAGTTGCTGGGTATCGACGAGCCCGCCGCCGTCCCCGCCGCCGTCCCCGCGGCCGTCCCGCCGGCCACCGCCGTTCCTGCCACCGGCGAGGTCGGCTCGGAGCCGTTCCGGGGCCATGATCCCGTAGTCATCATCGGCATGGCCTGCCGGCTGCCCGGCGGCGTCGACTCACCRCAAGCCCTGTGGGACCTGGTGCGAGAGGGCCGGGATGCCGTCGGCGGCCTGCCCGACGACCGGGGCTGGGACCTCGACGCGCTCTACGACCCTGATCCCGATCAGCCTGGCACCGCCTACACCCGCCATGGCGGGTTCCTGCCCGGCATCGCGCTGTTCGACCCGGGATTCTTCGGTATCGGTCCGCGCGAGGCACATGCCGTGGACCCGCAGCAGCGGCTGATGCTGGAGATCTCCTGGGAGGTGCTGGAGCACGCGGGCATCGACCMACGGTCGCTGCGGGGCAGCCGGACCGGCGTCTTCACCGGGGTGTCGCTGCAGGACTACGGCCCCGCCTGGCATGCGGCGCCCGCCGAAGCCCAGGGACAACTACTCACCGGCAACGCCTCCGGCGTGATCGCCGGCCGCGTCTCCTACACGCTTGGCCTGGAAKGGCCCGCGTTGACCATCGACACCCAGTGTTCCTCGTCCCTGGTGGCGGTGCATCTGGCCGGCCATGCGCTGCGGGCCGGCGAATGCGACCTCGCCTTGGCCGGTGGGGTGACCGTGATGTCGACCCCAGGGATCCTGGTGGAGTTCAGCCGCAAGCGGGGCCTGGCGTCGGACGGGCGGTGCAAGGCGTTCTCCGCCGACGCCGACGGCACCGGCTGGGCCGACGGCGCGGGCGTGCTGCTGCTGGAACGGCTCTCCGACGCCCACCGTAACGGCCATCACGTCCTCGCGGTCCTGCGTGGCACCGCGATCAACCAGGACGGCGCCAGCAACGGGATGACCGCGCCGAACGGCCTGTCCCAGCAGCGCCTGATCCGCCAGGCGCTGGYCAACGCCGGGCTGCGCGCCGCCGACGTCGACGCGGTGGAGGCGCACGGCACCGGCACGACGCTCGGTGACCCGATCGAGGCCCAGGCCGTCATTGCCACCTACGGCCAGGACCGTGCGGCACGGCGGCCCGTCTACCTCGGGTCCCTGAAGTCGAACATCGGCCACACCCAGGCCGCCGCCGGCGTCGCCGGGATCATCAAGATGGTGCAGGCGATGCGGCACGGCGTCCTGCCGCGGACCCTGCACGTGCGCGAGGCGTCCCCGCACGTGGACTGGTCGGCGGGCGACGTCGCCCTGCTCACTGGAAACGTCCCCTGGCAGCGCCGGGACGGCCGGCCGCGACGGGCGGCGGTGTCGGCGTTCGGGGTAAGCGGCACCAACGCTCACGCCGTGATCGAGGAAGCACCACCCGGGCCGGAAACGGACGCCATGGGTGCGGACCGCGCCGGAGAGAACCCGGCGAGCGCCCCGGTGCCTGTCGTCCTGTCCGGCCGCTGCGACGCGGCGCTACGTTCGGCGGCCGCCCGGCTCGGCGCGCACCTGGAGCGCCATCCCGAGATCTCTCCCCTGGACGCGGGATACACCATGGCGGGTCRCACCCACTTCGAGCACCGTGCCGTCGCCGTCGTCCGCGGATCGGCGGCGTGCGGCAGCGGCACACACCTGACCGGGACCGGGACCCTGACCGGGACCCTGGCTGCTCTGGCCGAGGCCCGTCCCAGCGCCGGGCTGGTCCTGGGCACGGTCCGACCGGCGCTCCGCCGAAGCGGAACCGCCCGGGGGGCAACCGCCTTCCTGTTCACCGGCCAGGGCAGCCAACGCCCCGGGATGGGCCGCGAACTCCATGCGACCTACCCGGTCTTCGCCAACGCCCTCGACGACGTCTGTGCCCACTTTGCGCCGCATCTCGAACACCCACTGCGCGACGTCATGTTCGCCCCCGCCGGTTCCCCGGGCGCGGCGGCGCTCGACCGCACCGAGTACACCCAGCCCGCGCTGTTCGCCTTCGAGACCGCGCTGTTCCGGCTCCTCGAATCCTGGGGTCTCGCCCCGGGGATCCTCGCCGGGCACTCCATCGGCGAGCTCACCGCCGCCCACGTCGCCGGAGTGTGGACCCTCGACGACGCCTGCGCTCTCGTCGCGGCCCGCGGCCGGCTCATGCAGGCCTGCCGCGCCGGCGGAGCCATGACCGCCATCCGCGCCGGCGAGGCGGAGGTCGCCGAGTCCCTCGCCGGACTCGCCGGGCGGGTCGAGATCGCCACCGTCAACGGCCCGAGCGCCACCGTCATCGCCGGCGACGCCGACCTCGTCGAACGCGTCGCCGTCGGCTGGGCCGAGCGCGGCCGCRCCATCAGGCGGCTGACGGTCAGCCACGCCTTTCACTCCCCGCACATGGACGACATGCTCGACCGGTTCCGAGCCGTCGCCGAGAAGATCACCTACTCCCCGCCGGCCATCCCCGTCGTCTCCACCCGGACCGGCGACCTCGACCTCCAGGCCGGGCTCACCACCCCCGACCACTGGGTACGCCACGTCCGCGAACCCGTCCGTTTCCTCGACGCCGCCCGTCGCCTGCACCGCGAAGGCGCCGTCGCCTACCTCGAACTCGGTCCCGACGCCGTCCTGACCGCGCTCCTGCCGGCCTGCCTAGCCGCCGACGCCCAGCGCACCGAGAAGACCCAGCGCACCCAAAGCACCCAAAGCACCCGGGACGCCCAGAACACCCGCGACGCCCGGGACACGGTGGCCGCGGCGGCGTCCCGCGCCGGCCGCCCCGAACCCGACACCCTCCTCACCGCCCTGGCTGAGCTGCACGTCCACGGCGTCGACGTCGACTGGCGCGCCCTGTACCGGGGACGCGGCGCCCGGCACCGGGAGCTGCCCACCTACCCGTTCCAGCGCAGGCGCTACTGGCTCGACGGGACCACCGCTGTCCCCGCGCCCCGTAGCCCGACCGTCGGGACGGCCCGCGCGGCGGACCCGGACGGCTGGTCTTACCGCACCGAGTGGCGGCCCCTGGACTCCGAGGACGTCACCACCGCCGTGACGGCCCAGGCCATCGCCGTGACGGCCCAGGCCACCGCGACGCCACCGCTGTCCGGCGTGTGGYCGGTGCTGACCCCGGCCGCCGCCGTCGACGAGGACATGCTCTCCCGCATCTGCTGGATCATCGAACGCCWCGGCGGCACGGCCGTCACCCTCACCCTCACCGGCGACGACGCCGACCGCGCCCGGGTCGCGGCGCTGCTGTCGAACGCCATACCGCTGCCCGACGCCATACCGCCRTCGGGCGCCATACCGCCGTCGGGCGGCGGCCCCGCCGGGAAGAAGACGGTGCAGGCGGTACGCGGCGTCCTGTCCCTGCTCGCCCTCGACGACACGCCGCACCGCATCCATCCGGCGCTGACCACCGGGCTCGCCCTCACCGTCCCGCTCGTCCAGGCGCTACACGACCTCGACGTGTCCGCACCGCTGTGGTGCGTCACCCGCGGCGCGGTCACCACCGGTCCCGACGACCCCGTCACCACCCCGGACCAGGCCATGATGTGGGGACTCGGCCGCGCCCTCGCCCTGGAGGACCCCGACGCCTGGGGCGGTCTGATCGACATCCCGACCAACCTCGACGATCAGACGCTGGCGTGGTTCGGCTCCGCCCTCACCGCMCCCGGTAGCGAGGACCAGCTCGCCGCCCGTGCCACCGGGCTGTTGGTACCCCGCCTCGTCAGAGCCGACACCGTCGGTGCAGCAGACAACACCGTCGGTGCACCGACCGACACCGTCCCGCCAGCGTGGCGGCCTCACGGCACGGTCCTGATCACCGGTGGCACCGGCGCCCTCGGCGCGCATGCCGCCCGCCGGCTCGCCCGCGACGGTGCGCGCCGGATCGTCCTCGTCAGCCGCCGTGGCCCCGCGGCTGCGGGGGCGGAGGACCTACGCGCCGAACTCGCCGCCCTCGGCGCCGAGGCGACCATCGAGGCCTGCGACGTGGGAGAGCACGAACAGCTCGCCGCCCTGCTGCGGAGACTGGCCAAGGCGGGCCGGCCGGTGTCCGCCGTCGTGCACGCGGCCGGTGTCATGGGGCAGGTGACCGCCCTACACAAACTCGATCTCGGGGAGTTCGCGGAGGTCGTGGCCGGAAAGGTCGCCGGCGCCGCCGGCCTCGACCGGCTACTCGACGGCACCGGCGGGATCACCGGCACCAGCGACACCAGCGACACCGACGGGATCACCGGCACCAGCGACACCAGCGACACCAGGCTGGAGGCCTTCGTCCTGTTCTCGTCGGTGTCGGCGACCTGGGGCAGTGGCGGCCAGGCCGCCTACAGCGCGGGCAACGCCTACCTCGACGCCCTCGCCGCGCGGCGGCACGCGCTTGGTCTCGCCGCCACCTCTGTCGCGTTCGGCCCGTGGGCCGATGCCGGAATGGGCGCCGAGGCCACGTTCCGTGACTACCTGGGCCGCCGTGGCCTGACCCCGCTGCCCCCCGACGCGGCGGTCACCGCGCTCACCCGGGCGGTCGCGGGCGGGCAGGCCGCGCTCACCGTCGCCGACGTCGACTGGGAGCGCTTCCTCCCACCCTTCACCGCCGCCCGCCCCGGGCGTTTCTTCGACGATCTATGGAGCCGGTCCACGACGGCCGGACCCGAGGGGGACGCCGACCCGACCGGCACCGACGCGCCCCCCGCCCGGGTGGACTACGGGACGCTGCCCGGGCCTGCCCGCGCCCGCGCGCTGTTCGACCTCGTGCGGGCGGAGGCCGCGGCCATCCTCGGGTACCCGTCGCCCGACGACGTGGACCCGCAGCGCCGCTTCCTCGAACTCGGCTTCGACTCACTGGCCTCGGTTCAGCTCAGCCGCCGACTGGCCGCCGCCACCGGCCTCACCCTGGCCACGCCCGTCGTCTTCGAGCATCCGACGGTCTGCGAGCTCACCCGCCATCTCGATACCCTTGCCACCCTTGCCACCCTCGCCACCCAGCGGCACCCGGACATCGTGCCCGGCGGACCCCCCGCGCGGGCCGGGACGCAGGTCGCGCCGATCGGCGTGCGCGAGCTGTACCGGCAGGCGTGCACGGACGGCAAGTTCGYCGAGGGCGTCGGTGTCCTGYGGGCCGCCGCCCGGCTCAGGCCCGTCTTCCGCACCGTCGAGGCCTTCGGCGCGCCCGCCGCGCCGGTGAGACTCGCCTCGGGTCCGGCCAGGCCCACCATCGTCTGCCTGCCCTCGATGGTTGCCCCGTCGGGACCGCACAACTTCGCCCGCCTCGCCCTGCACCTGCATGGCCGGCGGGACGTGTACGCGCTGCCGCATCCCGGATTCGGCGACGGGGAGCTGCTTCCGGCCACCGCGGATCTCGTCGTCGACCTGCATGCCGAGACCATCGCCCGGGCGTTCGACGAGATCCCCCTCGTGCTAGCGGGTTACTCCTCGGGTGGCTGGCTGGCACATGCGATCGCGGCCCGGCTGGAGACCCGCGGGATCCACCCCAGGGCGGTGGTGCTGCTCGACACGTGGCTGCCCGGGGACCGCATCCCCGAGGGTGACATCCAGGAGGAGCTTCGCGGCGTCGCCCTCAACGACCAGGCCTTCGCGCTGATGACGGAGGCACAGGTCACCGCGCAGGGCGCCTACCTGGACCTGTTCGAGGGCTGGCGGCCGACCGCCGTCAACGCGCCGGTCGTCCTCGTCCGGGCGATGGAGCGCATGCCCCAGCAGGCGGTCGCCGAGAACCCCGACGGGGRGGGCCAGGCCTGGGTGACCGACTGGGTGATGGAGCACGAAAGGCTCGACGCCGCCGGCAATCACCAGACGATGATGAACGAACACGCCGCCTCCACCGCCGCGGTCCTCCACCAGTGGCTCACAGAACTGGAGCGGCCCACGGAACTGGAGCGGCCCACAGAACTGGAGCGGCGCTGATGCATCGACGCGCACCGCACCTCGGCGGCGGTCTGGGCGGAGCTGAGCGTTGACGGGTTCGGCCATGGGAGCATGACGGAGTGACCCTGCTCCCACTGCCTGCCGGCGAGCACGACGGCCCCGCCGTCCGGGTCGGGGAGGTCGAGTTCACCCGCGCAGAGCTCTTCGCGGCCGCGTCCGTCGTCGCCGGTCGGGTGGCCGGCGCGCCGGCGGTGGCCGTGCACGCCGAGGCGACGATGGCCACCGTCGTCTCGGTCGTCGGCTGCCTGCTCGCCGGGGTGCCGGCGGTACCCGTGCCGCCTGACTCCGGGCCGCGGGAACGCGGTCACATCCTGCGCGACTCGGGCGCCGCCCTGCTGCTCGGCAGGCCCGCCTGGGACAACCTCGCGATCCCCACCGTGCCGGTCGATCTCACCGCACGGTCGGGGTCTGCCGGCTCCGGCTCCGGGTCCGGGTCCRGGGAAACCGGACCGGCGCTCATCCTCTACACCTCCGGGACGACCGGAGCCCCCAAGGGCGTGGTGCTGTCCGCCCCGGCCATCGCCGCCGATCTGGACGCCCTCGCCGACGCCTGGGCCTGGACGCCCGAGGACACGCTCGTGCACGGGCTGCCGCTGTTCCACGTCCACGGCCTGGTCCTGGGTGTGCTCGGGGCGCTGCGGGTCGGCAGCCGGTTGATCCACACCGTCCGCCCGACCCCGACGGCGTACGCGGCGGCCGGGGGGACCCTGTACTTCGGCGTGCCGACCGTGTGGTCCCGGGTCTGCGACGATCCGACCACCGCCCGCGCCCTGGTCTCGGCCCGGCTGCTCGTCTCGGGCAGTGCCCCCCTGCCGAGGCCGGTGATCGACCGGCTCACCGGGCTCACCGGCCTCGCCCCGATCGAACGGTACGGGATGACCGAGACGTTGATCACCATCAGCGCCCGGGCGGACGGGGAGCGCCGGGCGGGCTGGGTCGGTACCACCCTGCCGGKGGTGCGGGCCCGGCTCGTGGACGACGAGACGGGGACCGAGCTGCCCGCGGACGGGGAGAGCATCGGCGAGTTGCAGGTCCGCGGTGCCACCCTGTTCGACGGGTACCTGGGGCGCCCGGAGGTCACCGCCGCGTCGTTCACCGCGGACGGCTGGTTCCGCACCGGTGACGCCGCGGTCGTCGCCCCGGACGGCCACCACCGAATCGTCGGGCGCCGATCCACCGACCTCATCAAGAGCGGCGGTTACCGGGTGGGCGCGGGCGAGGTCGAGGCCGTACTGCTGGCCCACCCGGCCGTGCGCGAGGCCGCCGTCGTCGGGCTGCCGGACGACGACCTCGGGCAGCGCATCGCCGCCTTCGTCGTCGCCCCCGACCTGGCCGGTGCGGCGGGCGGGGCACCAGGCGGGATACCGGGCAGGGCGTCGGACGGGACACCGAGCGAGACGGCAAACGAGACGGCGAGCGAGGCGCTCATCGACTTCGTGGCGCGGGAGCTGTCCATCCACAAGCGGCCCCGGGAGATCCACCTGGTGGCCGAGCTCCCCCGCAACTCGATGGGCAAGATCCGCAAGTCCGCCCTGGCTCCCCCGGAAACGCCCTGAGTGCAGGTCACGGCGTCGAGGAGAGCGGGCTCGAAGCGCTCACCTCACCGGGGCGGGAGGCCCTGCGGTCCCGGCTCGCCCGCGCTCTGGCGGGCTGACCGGCCCGGCGGGGCTGGCGGGGCTGGCGGGACCGGCCGGCAGGCCCGTGGCGAGGCCGCGGTAGAACGCGCTGGTCGCCATCAGCTCCTCGTGCGAGCCCTGCGCGACCACGCGGCCCTCGTTCAGCACGAGGATGAAATCCGCGGCCCGCACCGTGGAGATCCGGTGGGCGATGACCAGCAGTGCCCGCTCGGCGGCGATCCGGCTCATCGCGCGAGTGAGCGCCTGCTCGTTGACGCTGTCCAGCTGGGCCGTGGGCTCGTCCAGGAGCAGCACCGCGGGCTGAGCGAGCAGCGCGCGGGCGATCGCGACCCGCTGCCGTTCCCCGCCGGAGAGCAGCACACCATGATCACCGACCGGAGTCCGGAGCCGCTCGGGCAGCCGGTCGGTGAAGTCCCGCAGCCCCGCCGTGGCCAGGACCGCGGCGATCTGCTCCTCGGTCGCATCCGGCGCCGCATAGGTGATGTTGTCCCGCAGGCTGCCGTGCAGCACCGGGGTGTTCTGCTCGACCAGCCCGACMCACCCCCGGGCGGTCGCGCGGGGCATCGCGCGGACGTCGTGGCCGGCGAACAGAATCATTCCGGCGTCCGGCTCGTAGAAGCGCTCGACAAGCTCCAGGATGGTGGACTTGCCGGCACCGGACGGCCCGACCAGCGCGACGTGCCCGCGAGACGGCACCGTGAACGACACCCCGCGCAGCACTGGCGTCTGCGCGTAGCCGAACCAGACGTCACGGAACTCGATCGACGGCGCCCGCGGGTTCGGCGTCTCCCCTCGTGACGAGAACGAGGACGACACTCGCGACGAGGACAAGGGCGACAATGGTGCCGGCGGGCGCRTCCCGCCGGGGGCCACGACCGCGACGGTGCGCAGCGGACCGCGCACGGACTCGTCGTCGCCTTCCCGGGGCAGCGCGAACACCGCGTTGACCCGCGACAGCGCCCCCATCCCCCGCTGGATGGTCGCCGCCGCCTCGATGAGCTGCGACAACGGCATCACCAGGTAGGTGGCATACAGCAGGAAGGCGACCAGGCTGCCGAGCGAGGCCGAACCGCGCGCCACCAGGACCCCGCCGACCAGGAGCACGACCAGCACACTTCCCTGCACCGCGAGCTGCATCGCGGGGGCGATGATCGAGTCCAGCTTCGCCATCCGGAGGCCGGCCTGGTAGGCGGCCGCGGCGTGGTCGCCGATGCGCGCGGCCTCCCGCCCCTCGGCGCGGTTCGCCCGCACGGTACGGATCGCGGCGAGGGCGCGCTCCAGGTCGGCGGTCATGCCGCCGACGCTGGCCTGCCCACGTTCGGACACCGTCCTGATCCGGGACAGCGCGCCGAGTACCACGACCCCGGCCACCGCCACCACCCCGAGCACGAGCAGGAACAGCCAGGGGTTCAACCAGATCATCAGGGCGACGGCGCCGACGACGCCGATCACGCTGGTGACCAGGGCGGTGAAGCTGTACGCCACCGCCTCCCGCACCACGGTCGTGTCGGTGTTCGCACGGGAGATCAGATCCCCGATCCGCCGCGTGTCGAACACCCGCATGCGCAGCCGCAGCAGGTGGCCGATCAGGCTGGTGCGCAGGCCGAGCAGGACGCCCTGGCCGACGCGCTCGAGCAGGTAGTGCCCGGCGGTGTCGATCACCGCCTGGCCGACGAACAGACCCAGCAGCGCCCCGATGAGCCAGCCGGGAACACCCCCCGCCTGCGCGGCGTCGATCACCCGCATCACGAGCAGCGGTTGGAGCACCCCAACGGCGGTGCCAACCACGGTCAGCGCCGTGGCGATCGCCACCGCCCCGCGACGGCCGCGCAGCAGCGCCCAGAGTTCCGTGACGCCCCGCGACGCAGGCCCCCGGGCAGCTCCCCGGCCCTCCCCCTCAACGACGTACGCCCTCGTCACGAGGCACGCCCCTTCCCCGAAGCCCGCCACTCCCACGGAGCCCGCCACTCCCACGGAGCCCGCCACTCCCACGGAGCCCGCCCACGCGACGGAGCCAGCCCACGCGACGCGGCCCGGTTACCGTTCCCGGACCGACGCTGAGCAGCGGCCGCAGGTAGCCTGCCGGCATCGACTCCCCGACGATCACTCCGTCCGCCTCGACCCACGCGTGCGCGGCGAACGGCGCGATGGTGCGCACCCCCACACGCCACGTCGGGAACGTTCCGGTCAACCGGCACAGCAGGGCGGTCGCTATCGAGCGGGGAACACAGCCCCGCGCGCCGCGGCAGGTGAGGCTCACGGCTGTCACCGCCTGCCGGGCGGCGAGCGCGGTGCCATAGTCGGCCGGGCGGGCGCCCGCGCCCACCCCCGTGAGCACCCGGCAGATGCGGGCCGGCGACTGGGTCGCGAGCACCCGCGCGATCCCCACGGCGACCAGCGCGCCGAGCCGACGAGCGAGGGACGGTTTCGCCTCCGGCCGCTCGACCACCATCGGCGCGGTCACCGGGCCTGCGTCCGGGGATCGCAGACCGCCTCGGTCTCGGGTGACCATCGGGACTCGGGCTCGGCCTCGATGAGGCCCACGTCCGCGAGTTGGGCGAGCAGACCCTCCACRTCGCGGCGCGCCGTCTCCGGGTCAACCTCGCTGGTCTCACACAGCCCGCGGACGGCGGCTGCCGTGTCACCGCCGTCGAGCAGGATCCGCAGCACCAGGTCACCCGAGGGGTTGAGGGTCCAGTATCGGCCGTTGTCGATATGGAGGAGCACCGCTCCGTACTGGGTCGGCGCCCGCACCACGTCAGGCCGCAGCGTCACCATGATCACTCACTCCTCCGGTAGCTCAGTCAGGGCCCCGCCGGCTCGCGAGCACCCGCAGCCACGCGTCCGCCRCGAACGTCGGTCGCAGCGCCTGGTGGCGATGACCAGGTACGGACGAAGATCGGCACGCCTGGCGCAGCGCGTCCGACTCGATCAGGCCGAGATCGGCCAACGGGCTGTCATCGCACAGCTTCACCAGGACGTCCTGGCTGGTGCGCAGGCCCTGATCCTCCTCGGCGGCGGTATCCGCCTTGGTCTCGCGGCGCAGGCATTCCTGCGGCACCAGCCGGCGCATGGCCTCCTGCAGTAGCGGTTTGTACTCCCACGGACCGGTGCGCTCTTCGGGCCGCACCGCCAGCACCGCCCGGACCACCCGCTCGTCGAGGAAGGGTGCGGCGAGCGGCGGGCCGACCGGATCGGCGAGCTGGTCGAACAACCGGAACACCGCCGCGCCAGCGCGGATGGCGAAGAGATCGGCGTGGCCGTCCCGGGTCTCGGCCAGCGGCCGGGCGCGCCGGACGGCCTCCGCGAACGCTCCGGCCAGCAAGTCGAGGGCCGTCGGCGTGAGCCAACCCGGGACCACAGGCGGAAAGGCCCAGTCGAGCGAGGCCAGGACGCCCGGGTGGGATCGGCCGGAACCGGCCGGACGGCGCGCGTGGCCGACCGTGGCACGGCGGGCCTGGTCGAGCGCATCGGCCATGTCGGCGAGGCAGTCCCGGTAGCCGCGCGGGCGCATCATTCGCAGGCACGCCATCCACGGCCAGCCCTCCTGCGCTCGGTGTCCGCGCAGGTCGTGCAGCGCCCGCCGGGGCCGGCGGCGCAACAACCGGGGGAGGTAGGCGGGACAGCCGTAGGCGACCTCGTCACCACCGAACCCGGTGAGGTGCACCCGCGGCCCGTACAGCGCGACCCGGTCAAGACCCGCGCGCAGCTTCGCCCGGTCGCCGATGCCGACGAACGGCCGGTCGAGCGGTTCGTCGGCGTCGGCGATGCCGTCGTAAACGAGGGGAAGCCCGGCGGCGGGCAGGATCTCGCGCGTGACGCCAGGGAGCGTGGCCGCGGCCCGCGCGGCGTCGTCGTCACCGGGATCGGGGGCGATCCCGGTGAGCGCGACCACGTCGGCGGGGCCGCGCGCGGCCAGGCAGCACACCGAGGTGGAGCTCAGTCCGCCCGACAGATCACAGCTCACTGTCCCGCCGCCGGCGACCCGCGCCGCCACGGCCTCGGCGAGAGCCGCCCGCAGGGTCGGCGCCCCCTCCGTGCGGGACCGCACCGGTGCCGGTCGACGCCACCACCGCAGGACGGTGGCCTTCTCGTCAGGGCCGACGAGAAGGTAGTGATCCGGGGGCAGCGCGTCGATCGACTCCCAGAGCACCAGGTCATCGAGCGGATGGGGCGGTGACGGGTCGAGCAGCGACAAAGCCAGCGCCGTCCGGTTCAGCGGGGCGCCCGTGAGCCGGGCAAGCACGTCGGCGCGGTCGGCGGCGACCAGGTGGCTGCCCAACCGGGCGGTGAAGACCCGCCGGGTTCCCGTCGGGCTGCCCTGGACGCGACGGTGGCTGTCGATTTCGGCGATCACGTGGTAGTCGCCGGCCACGGCGCGCGCGAGGTCGAGAGCGTGCACGTCACGGGCCGAGAGAAGCAGCCGCAGGAGCTGTCGCGCGTTGGTCGCGGCACACCCGATCAGGGCCAGCCGCGAGCGCCCGGCGACGGCACTGACCATGGCATCGTCCGGCCAGTTGCCGACGATCCACGGCCGCCCGGAGGCATACCGCAGCATGCGACGAGCCCCCGGCGGACGCACGACGGGATCACGGTCGGCCAGCACCAGAAACCAGCAGGACGGAATCGGGACCACCGCCACCCCGGCCGCCGTCACGCAAAACGCCGCCAGGAGTAGTCACGCCCCCAGCCCCAGCGGCCGTTCGTCACTGCGGCGAAGCTGCCGGCATCTTCCAGTCGCGGGGGGAGGTAGATAGCCTTCATCGTCTTCTCCTCAGCGGTTTCCGCGCGCCCTCGCCCCGGTGGCGTGCGCCCCGGTGGTGATACACGGCGGCGCCGCGCGCGTGGCCCGGGCGCCGGCCGGCTGGTCCAGCCCGTATGGTTGAAATTCCCCCGCCGGGTTCACTGGCGGTTCAGCTGACTTCCGGCGCACGACTCGGCCGGCACGGCCGTGGCATCAGGTGACCCACGAGTCCGGATTCAGTACATGCTGATGGGCACGCCGCAGTTCGACACCGGGCTCGATCCCGAGTTCGGTCACCAGCCGCCGGTAGACCGTCTGGTACTCGGCCAGTGCCTCGGCCCGCCGGCCGGTGTGTTCCAACGCAAGGATCAGCTGGGCCCAGAGACGTTCCCGGGTCGGATGTTCGACCGTGAGCGCCCGCAGGGTCGGCAGCACCCGGTCGTACTCGCCGAGGGCCAGGCGGGCGTCGATCAGGTCCTCGCACACCGCCCAGCGAGCCTCCTCCAGCCGGAGGACCTCCGCGCCCGCGATCTCCGCCGGGAGCTCGTCGAAGGCGTCCCCCCGCCACAGCGCGAGGGCGCCTTCGAAAAACCCGGCGGCGCGTTCCGGCGAGCCGGCGCGCACGGCGGCGCGGCCCTGCTCGGCGGCCGATTCGAACCGCTTAGCGTCGATCTCACCGGACGCGACGACCAGGCGGTACTCCCCCGGCCGGCTCTCGATGCGCCCGGGGCCGTTCCCCCCGGCTCCGGACGTGTCCAGGGGCGGCCGGAGGGTGTGCCGCAGCTCCGAGAGATAAGTCTTGATGTTGCCCCCGGCGGAGCGCGGCGGGGCATCCTGCCAGAGCGCGAGCCGCATCCCGTCCACACTCACCCACTGGCCGGCGTGCAGCAGCAGGGTCAGCAGCAGTATGCGCTTCTTGCGCTGGTCGATGCGGACCTGCTCGCCCGAGGATCGCCGCACCTCCAGCGGCCCCAGGACCGCGAACAGGAGACCGGCCCCGGTCACGGAGGATGCGTTCGGACTCGCCTCAGGTAGGTAGTCGTCGAGCATCGTGGCTCTCATCGATCGGGCCCCCGTTTCGGTTTTCCCGTGCGGGCCGGCTGGTCCCGTGCGGGCCGGCTGGTCCCGCCCGGGCCGATGCCGTCTCCCGACCCGGTGCTCCCGGCCGGGTGCTGGCCCGGTGGCTGAATACCCCCACCTCACCCCGGGTAGTCATCCGGTGCGTGCGGATATCGAGCAGCGCCCTCGGGCGGGTCGGGAACACCGGCCGGCGGCAGCGGAGCCCGGTCGGCGGGCCTCGATCAGAGTCAGATCCCGAGCTTCGCCCGCGTCTGCGGTCCGACGATCCCGTCAACCACCAGACCGTGCTTCAGCTGGAAGTCCTTGACCATGTGGTTGGTCTGGTACCCGAACTTCCCATCCACGCTGATCGGGTAGCCAAGGCTGGCGAGCCTCTTCTGGATCTGGTGGACGTCGAGGCGGAACCCGAGGCCGACGGCCAGCGACGGGTAGCGGGCCGCGGGTGCCACCACGGCCGCACGCACCGGGGCAGCCAGCGAGGAGTAGGAGATGTTCGTGAACCGCACGCCGCGCGAGACGGCCGCCGCCGCCGCCTGTCCCCGGGCCAGGTAGCGGTAGTGCAGGCCGTTGGTGTAGGCGCTCCAGGCGGTGATGCCCTGGCCTTCACAGACCTTCTTCGCCGCCCAGGCGTTGACGGCCGGGTCGTAGAGGTTGCGGTTACCCACCCAGCCGGCGTGGGCCCGCATGTTGATCTGCCACAGGCCGCGCGAGTCCTCGCCGTAGGTGGCGTGGGCGTAGGGGTTGCCGCCGGACTCCGCAAGAGCCACCGCGACCCAGGTGGCCAGCGGAACGCCGCGGCAGCCGGGCAGTCCCGCGTTCGCGGCCGCGCTGGCGATCGTCACATCGGGGACCGTGGTGGCGGCCCTGGCCGGGCTCGCGGTGGCGAACATGCCGGCGCCGGCGCCGATCACACCGACGGCGGCGACAACGGCGCCCCGGGTCCGGGTGGAACGTTTCCGATGCTTTCCCTTGGCCATTTCTTTGACATCTCATTTCGGTGTCGTCGAACACAGACGGGTGATCGAGGGGAGGGATGCCGCTCGAAGGAGGGCGAGCGGAGACGACCGCGCTGGAGAAGGGCAGCACCCAGTGCCGGTCTGCCGGTGCGCCGAGAGGCCGTCCGGGGACGACCGGGGACGACCGATCGACGCGCCCTGGGGATCCCGGGGTCGATGGRCTGAACAGCACGGCAGGCGGCCGTGGTCATTCCGTTCCAGGCCTGGCGGGCCCGGTGGACGGCAGGGGTCAGCCGACCACAGACGACGAGGCCGGGTGGCTTTCAGCCGAGCTGGTGGTATGGCGCGTCAGCGCGATCGGCCGGTACGGGCACCGACCGGATGGCACGTTCTCGCGAAGACGTCAGGGCGAGAACGGCGCCCCGTATGGCGGGGACGCACCGCGGGTCGCGCCGAACGGCGTCACGGTCCAGAAGACCGGAGCCGAGCGTTCCTGAAACACAGGCAACGTCGAGTCCTTCCCGTACGCCTGCGAGGTTAGCYGTCGGGTTCGGGCCGGGAAGCCCGGCCRTTTCCGCGGCGTGCGCGTAACGGCTTAACCCCAAGGGTGGCCCGCAACGAGCCACCCGGAGGAACGTGGTTCCCCCGCTTCTGCCCAAGATCTCTCGGAGGGAGCTGCGGACCGTGGACAGAACTCGGCGTCGGCCCGGAGCTGTTGATACCCCGCAACCGTAGCGAACTACAGACCGTAGTGACAAGTACGAGTTGTGCCGAATCTGGGCGCATGTTGGTCACGATGCGTGCATAACGCTGCGATGCCGCAACTCTCGGACATCAATAGCAGCTACCGGTAGCGACGCAGATCACCCGTCACGACCGGATCTTGGCGATATGGCCGGTCTGTCGAGACGGGGACCGGTGGCCACGAGGTCCGGTAGTCACCGGGACCGCCCGGCCGTCCGGCAACCCAACCCCGGCAACCACGGCAAGCGGGAAGCCTGGCCCGGGGGTCGGGTGGCGTGCGGACGGGTACGCAAACGCGAACGGCGCAGGCTTCGAGCCTGCGGCTCGAAGCCTGCGCCGTTGAAAAACGGACGATGCGGTACGGGACGGACGACTGACCCGCGGATTCGCGTGATTCGCGCCGGCACCCGCCGAGGAAACACCTGCTGAGCGGTTGGGCCTCCCGCGAAGGCACACCCCGATCGGACCGGCACGCGGGCGCGCCCGGCACCGGGCGAGATCAGTCGACCGACCGGTCCCGCTGCCGTTGCCGTGGGGCCAGCCGCGAGACACGGAGATTCTCGAGGAACAGCAGGATGTGCGCGCCGACCGCACGCCGGCCGGGGCCGGCGAGCACGCCATGCCCCCCGGGCAGCGACGCCAGCCGGGCCCGGCGCGCGGTCCGCGTCATCATGCGCGCCAGCGCAAGCGGGCTGACCTCGTCGCGCTCGGCATGGAGCAACAGGATCGGCAGGTCGGGAAGCGACCGTGGGATCGGTTGTCCCGGATCCTCGCCCGCGATCTTCCGGTACACCAGCGGCAGGTCGAGCAACACGAGGGCATCCGGCCGGACCGCTGGCGAACCGGCGCCGACCAACGCCCGCAGGGCCCCGCTGTCCGAACCCAGCAGGACGAACGGACCATCGGGGGCAYGCGCCTCACCAAGGGCGAGGACGGTGTCTCTCCCATGGTCGAGAAACGTCACCTGATAGCCGTCGAGCGCGAGCCGGAAAGCTAGGCCCTCGAAATGTTCGGCGGATTCTCCACGACCGGGAAGAAGGACCACACTGGCTCTTCTCGAGTGGGTGGGATCACCACTGGGCCAGTAACGGGTTCCCGGCCCCCCCACATATCCACGGGGGCGCGGATGAAAGTATGACGACGAAACCATGGACGACACAGCATGCTCCGATCGGAAACCGTCCAGAGATGTACCCGGTACTGACCGGACATCGATACCGAGGCGGCTGGCGTCCACGCAGGCGATGACGATCTACGGACAGACCTATCGAGTGACCGTGAATCAGGAGAACGCCAGGGAGAACACCGAGAGCGAGGGAAATCCGAGGAGGCTAGTAAAGCACGTGAAGCGGCCGGGTCGGACAACCGGACGAGGCCGCTCGCAGGAAGTCAATGTGGCCACGGACGACCAGGGGGGTCATCCGACCCACCGAGGAGAACATGACCATATTTTGCCTATCCSACGGCTACCTGTCAACATGGTCAATATTGTTACTCAGGTGTTTCACCCCATGTCCGCCCGAGGATACGTAACCGTAGCCACCGGTCGTGACCGAGGCCGCGCATCATGTGCCGCGCATCATGTGCCGCGCATCATGTGCCGCGCATCATGTGCCACGCGCCGCCGCACAGCCGGACGCCGGGGCGGAGTCGGGTGACCGCCGGCTGCGCCCCGGCGCCGTCGGGCCGGACGCGGCTCAGGCGGCGGYGCCCACCATCGTGTTGCAGCTCTCCGCGCAGGACCGGCATGCGCCGGCGAGCTTGGCGAGCTGCTGATCCTGCGGCATCCTCTCGCACATCTCAGCGCACATCACGCAGATCCGCGCGCACATCGCGCACATTTCCCCGTGCATCGGCGACATCCGGCACATCATGTCGGCGCAGGTCCTGGTGACGGCCGCGCAGTCCATCATCAGCCGCATGTTCGCCGACTCCATCATGGCGCCCGGYATGTCCATGCAGTAGGAGATCGTCTCCTCGCACAGAGCCGAGCAGGACATACACTCCTCGATGGCCTTCCGCATGTTCTTATTGATCATTTCAGCGTGCTGCATGAGAACCCTCCAGGCATTGGAGACGCGGCACCCCGTACCAGCGAACGGCCCGGACCACCTGACGGCAGCCGGCAGCGGGGCCCCTACGACGATAGCTTTCGGGGGCCGATCCGCATCTCGGTCAATCGCCGTCCCAGAATGGATCCRACGAAATCCCGCGAGCCATACTAAGGGTATTTCTTTTGATATTTCGTGAACATTCCGGAAAACGGGAGAGTCAGCCGGGCGGCGACACCGCGGGCCGCTCGGGAACGATTCTCGGCACCTCTTCCATCACCATGGTGGGGCGGACCAGCTTCCCGGGCAGCCGCGGGTGGGGCAGCACCGCGCGACCGCCAAGGAACACTCCGCTCACAGCGCCCGGCCGCTCGAAGATCGACAGGTCCCCGGGGTCCGCGTCGAGCAGGATCGCGTCGAAGGCGGAGCCGACGGCGATGCGGCCGGCTCCCTCACCCAGTCCGAAGAGCCGGGCTCCGGTCGCGGTCGCGGCGAGCAGCGCCTCGGGTGGGGTGAGCCCGGCATGGCGCAGCCGGCTGATCTCGGCCAGGTTCGCGCCGTGCCGGGTGCGGTGCCGGGCGTCGCTGCCGAGCGCGATCGGCACCCCCGCCGCACGGGCGACCGCGATCGTGCCGGCCAGCGCGGCCTCGGTGGCCTCGGCTCGGTCCGCCGCCCAGCCCGGCAGCACTCCGGTGGCCGCCAGCGCCGCCAGGTCCTGGTAGGGCGACAGGGTGGGGACGAGCGTCACCCCGGCGGCCGCCATGGCGGCCGCCACGGGCTCGGTGAGCCCGATGCCGTGTTCGATGGAACGCGCTCCGGCTGCGACCGCGGCCTCGATCGACCGCTCGCCCAAGGCGTGCATCATCACCGGACGTCCGTACCGCCGGGCCTCCGCGACGGCGGCCGCAAGCTCCACCGGGCTGAACTGCGGCTCGGGCTGCCCCGGCCGGGCGGACATCACCCCGCCGCTCGCGTAGATCATGATCCAGTCCGCACCCGCCCGCAGAATGCCCCGCACCGAGGCCGGCAGGCTGCCCGCCTCGGTAACGGTATGCGGGGGCCGGCCGGGATAGTCCGGCATGAGAAGATCTTCGGCCGACTCCAGCCCGGGACCGATGATCGCCCCGTCACCGTGCCGCCCGGACCGGCTCAGCCCGACGACGGACACGGCAAGCCGAGGTCCGGGCACGGTGCCCGCGCTGACCGCGTCCCGGATGCCGGCGTCGGCGCCGCCGGCGTCCCGCAGGTGTGTGACACCGGCCGCCAACGACGCCCGCAACGCGGCGGCGGTCTGCAGGACCCGGGTGGACAGCGACGCCGTCGCCAGCTCGAACGGATCATAGGTGGACTGCGTGACGTGGGCGTGGCAGTCGACGACCCCTGGCATCAGCCACAGGTCGTGGGCGTCAACGTCGACGGCGTCCCGGTCAAGACCGAGTCGCGTRCCGACCGCATGGATGATCCCGCCGCCGACGGCGACGTCGGTCGGCTCACCGAAGCGCCCGGTCCTGTCGAGGACGTGCACCCCCCGCAGGACGAAGGCCTCGGCCGCCTCTGATCGTCCGGGCACCGTCGACCGCCCGGACTCGGGACGCCCGGACTCGGACTGTTCCGTCGCGGTGGATCGCCCGTGCGCCGGAGGCTGCTCCGGAGTCAGGGATTGTTCCGATGATGCCGGGGGATCGGTCATGACCAGCGCCGTTCCTGCCGTTGACGACGACCTCCAACGCCTCGTTCCGGCCGGATCGAGCACCGACCGACAAACGCGCGGAGGCGGATGTCAGATCGAAGGTCGAGGCCGGGGTGCGGGAGGTCCGGATGTTCCGGAGGTCATCCGKATGTCAACGGGGACAGGCCGCCGTGTTGACGCGGCAGGTGTCGATGTGACGGCGATGAGTGAGTTCGACCGCGCGGCCACCCGGCCGAGGCCACAGCGTTACCGTGATCCCGCACCGGTCGTCCGACACGACGTCTCCTTCACTCGGCCCCGGATTCACTCGGCCCCGGATGACCGCGCTCAATATCACCTATCATACTCCCCCGTAATCACCGGTCCCGGATGACGCAAAGGGTCGAGGGACGAGCCGGCCAGGTCCGCTCACTGGCAAGCAACTCGTAGGAACGGACGCGATCCGCGTGCTAGCAGGCGATCGCKATGATCATCTTCTCGTCCACGCTCGATCGGCGGGCCCACACCTCRATGTCGGCCCGCTCGGCCGCCGGCACCGGCGGGTGCGGCCTCCGACGACGGCGCGGTCGGGACGAGAGATCGAGCCCGGGCAACGGCACACGATCGGCCTGCGGCGTTGACGGCAGGTTGACCGCCGTGGTGAGATCATTCGGTGTTCAGTCCGGCCGTTCTCGTTACGCGTGGCCACGTCGACTTCTCCCTGGTGAGTTCCGCCATCTGTACCGCGCGCTGAGCCGCGCGGCGGACGCGCTCGTCCGGCGCGCCCTCAGCGCGTTCCCGAGATCCACCGCTTCGGTCCGCTCCCTCGGCCTGGCCGGCCGTCGAGCCGGCGCGGCCGGAGGCCGGCGCGGCCAGCACCCCGCTCTCCTCACCTCGGCGCCCGCCGACTCGGAGGGCATGTCCGCATGCGGTTCGACATCCGACGGCGTCGACGAGCCCGACGCGGCACCCGGACCCCGAGCACCGGCCCTGGTGAAATGACCGTGCCGGCCAGCCAGTGCCGGCACGGATGTAGGGATGTACCGGCGCGGATCCACCGGCGCAACTCCACCCGCGCAGCTCCACCCGCGCGGATCCACCCGCGCAGCTCCACCCGCGCACGTATGTCCCCGTGCGGCCGGCACCTTCTCCCGCAACATCGTCTTGTTCCATATCTTGTTCTGTGAAACGAGGAATCCTTCCATGTCCCGTCGCCTTTTCACCTCCGAGTCGGTCACCGAAGGCCATCCGGACAAACTCGCCGACCAGATCAGCGACGCCCTGCTCGACGCGTTCCTGGCTGGCGACCCCACCTCCCGGGTCGCGGTGGAAACACTGCTGACCACCGGGCACGYGCACGTGGCCGGCGAGGTCACCAGCTCCGCGCACGTCGACGTGACCGCCGTCGTGCGGCRCACCCTCACCGACATCGGTTACGACGCCGCCACCGGCTTCGACGGCGCGACCGTCGGCGTGCTGGTCTCGATCGGTGCCCAGTCCCCGGACATCGCCCAGGGCGTCGACAAGGCCTATGAGGCACGGGTCGAGGGCGGCGAGGACACGCTGGCCCAGCAGGGCGCCGGCGACCAGGGGATCATGTTCGGCTACGCCACCGACGAGACCCCCGACCTGCTCCCGCTGCCGATCACACTGGCCCACCGCCTCGCCCAGCGGTTGTCGAAGGTGCGTCACGACGGCCTGCTGCCCTACCTGCGGCCGGACGGCAAGACCCAGGTGACCATCGAATACGACGGGGACCGCCCGGTCCGGTTGGACACGGTGGTCGTGTCCGCGCATCACGCCGCCGACGTCGACCTGGCCACCCGCCTGGTTCCGGACATCCGCGACCAGGTCATCGCCCCCGAGCTCAAGCGGTTGGCCGAGGAAAACCTGGGCCTGGAGGTAGACGGCTACCGGCTGCTCGTGAACCCGACCGGCCGGTTCGAGATCGGCGGCCCGATCGGCGACGCGGGCCTGACCGGCCGCAAGATCATCATTGACACCTACGGCGGCTACGCCCGCCATGGCGGCGGTGCTTTCTCCGGCAAGGACCCGTCCAAAGTCGACCGTTCGGCCGCCTACGCGCTGCGCTGGGTCGCCAAGAACGTCGTCGCGGCCGGCCTCGCCCGGCGGGCGGAGCTGYAGGTCGCCTACGCCATCGGCAAGGCCGAGCCGGTGGGCCTGTTCGTCGAGACCTTCGGCACCGAGACCGTGCCGGTGCCGGAAATCGCGCGGGCCGTCTCGGAGGTCTTCGACCTGCGCCCGGCCGCCATCATCCGGGACCTTGACCTGCTACGGCCGATCTATGGGCAGACTGCCTCCTACGGCCACTTCGGTCGGACGCTGCCCGACTTCACCTGGGAGCGCACGGACCGCGCCGACGCGCTGCGCGCCGCCGTCGGCCGCTGACACCGGCAGCCGCTGACACCGGCAGCCGCTGACACCGGCAGCCGCTGACACCGGCAGCCGCTGACACCGGCAGCCGCTGACACCGCGCCCCCGGTCTTGCCTGACGACGACCCCGGTCCGCGCGGCTACGGGAGGCGCCACCCCCGAGAGGCGGTCAGAGTGGACCGCATGACCACTTCGGACCGGTCCGGGCGACGCGCACCGTCCGGAACACGGCCGCCTCCCGGAACACGCCCCGTCCCCCGGGCGCACCCCGCGACTGAATCAGGGTCCGGGGTGTCCCGGCCCGGGGAACGGCCCCGGGACGCGCTTGGCCGCCCCCTTCCCCACGGCGAGACCGGCGTGCCGCCGCTCGCCTCCTCGGCCCCGCTACYGCCGGCCGCGGCGCTCGCCGAGGCCCAGCGACTCCTCGACGCGGGACYTCCCTTCCAGGCACACGAGGTACTCGAAGCCGTCTGGAAGAGTCCGGAGACCGACCCCGGCGAGCGCGGGCTGTGGCGTGGGCTGGCACAGCTCGCCGTCGGCGTCACCCATCTGGCCCGCGGCAACGTCAAGGGCGGCGTGGCCGTGCTGCGGCGCGGCGCGGCGAACCTCATCCCCTACGCGGACCGRCCTCCGCACGGCGTAGCCGTTCCCGGTCTGCTCGCCTGGGTGGACCTGCGGATCGCCGACATCGGCCGGGCCCATCCCGGGCTGCCGTGCATCACCGCCCGGACCGCCCCGGCCGACGGCGGGCCCCGCCTCGTCGGTTAACCCCACCGCGCCACCCGCGGCGCGCCCCTGCCCGTTCTGCCCCGCCGCGGCGGGGCAGAACGGTGRCATTCATCCTAGAACGACGGTACGATCATCCTTCAGCTGGAGCGAGCAGTCCGGAGGATTTCACAGGTGGGAATCGGGTGGACCAGGGCGACTTCTTCATCAGCTACTGCCAGCGCGACCGGGACTGGGCCGAATGGATCGCCTGGCAGCTGCAGGAGGTCGGTTATCGCGTGTTTCTCCAGGCCTGGCATATCGGCCCCGGCCGCAACTGGKTCAGGGACATGGGTCAGGGGATGGAGAACTGCCGGCACACGATCGCGGTGCTCTCGCCCGAGTATCTGAATTCCCCGTACTGCCGGGCAGAATGGCAGGCGGCGTTCGAATACGATCCCGAGGGCAACCTCCGTAAGCTCATCCCGGTGCGGATAGCGGAATGCACCCCTACCGGGATGCTCCGGCAGGTGGTCCACTTCGACCTCATCGGCATCGACGACGAGGACGCCGCCCGGGAGGAGCTGCTGCGCAACGTCCGCTCGGCCTGGGAAAAAGAAGGTGGTCTCGCGCCCAAGAAGCGGCCGGGCTTCCCCCCGGCCCAGGGCACCCGGACCGAGCCACCGGAGCCCGACCCCGCCGGTACACCTGGCACCCCCGCCGCCGTCACCCCGGACACCGGCCTCACCCTGCCGTTGCCGCCCACGCAACGCCCGATCACCTCACGGCCCACGTTCCCGCCGGAGGTGGCGGGATGGCGCCGGGCGGCCCGCGCCCTCCGTACCGCACTCACGCGGGGGTGGGTCGTGCTTCCGACGCTCGCCGCGGCCATCGTCATCGGAATCGCTTTCCAGGTGGCGGACGGCGGCCCCGGCGGAGTGCTGGTCGGCTCACTCGTCGCCGCGCTCGCCGCGGCCGCCCCGGCCTTCATGCTGTTCCCTCCGACGGACCGTACCGCGACGCTGGTGGTCGGTGGGGCCTGCGTGGTGGGCGCGCTCGGGGGGGCGGAAATCGCCCACGGCCGAGCGTGGGCGGCCATGGCCGAGGTGCTGGGCGCAGCGGCGTTTTCGGCCGTCTTCACCATCGCCATGCGCCCACCCCGCCCAGCGCCACCGGCCGATCCGGCGGACCCGGACCCGGCTGCAGTCACGGAGCCGGGCGTTCGGAACAAATCGGTCGTTACCCCGTAGCCCTCGGGGATCAGGCACAAGAATCGGCCGCCCTCGACCAACGGCGTCCTGCGCGGCATGGTTGGTATGCGACGATCAGCGCGGTGGGAGCGGGATGCGCGACCGGCCAGGTTCTCACCACCGGGATCCGGGGCACCGGGATCCCGGTGCGGCGGCCCAGTGGCGGACACGTGCCCCGGAGCTTGCCCCGCGCAAGGCCCGACGTCAGCGTCCCACGGATCGAGGAGTCGCCGCGATGTCCAATACCCGGTCGCGGCTGGGACGGCGTCCCATCGCCATCACCGCCCTGGTGATCCTGGCCGCCATCGTCGGCGTCTTCATCGGCCGGGCCTTCGGCGGAGACGGCCGTAGCCCGATGCTCGTGAGCAYGCCCCCGAGCACGCCCTCAGCGCAGACGGCGGCACCGGAACAGGCTCGGCGCGATGCGGCGACGGAGGCGAAGGCGAACCTGCACGCGACCACGTGCACGACCGTACGGATCATCGCCGGCCAGCCCCGCACCCCCTACTCGCAGTACGCGAGCACACTCGCGAAGCTCATCAGTGATCCKGCGCTGAACGGCGGCAACGGGTGGCGCGCCTTTCCTGATTCGGACACGAGCGGGACGTCCCAGAACCTCAAGAATCTCGGGGTTCCGGAGAACCGGCGCTGCACTCTCGCGCTGGCCCAACTCAACGTGGTGGTGGACGCCCAGAACGGCCGGGGCGACTTCACCGGCGGGGCCGTCGAGGGTCTGAGCCTCGTCGGCCAGATCTATTACGACGTTCTCCAGCTCATCGTCCCGGCCGACTCCAGCATTCACAGCGCGGACGATCTGTGCGGCAAGACGGTCGAAAGCGGACTGCTCGACTCGGGCACCCACCAGATCGCCACCGTGCTGTTCCGTCAGATCACCCGGGTGAAGGGAGCGGGCTGCGTCGTCCGTCCGGTGACCGGGAACCGGATAACCGAGGCGCTCCAGAAACTTCACTCCACCGGCGTGGATCACGCCGACGCGGTCCTGTGGGCGGCGGGCGCTCCCACGATGGCGGTCCAGGAATATAACGACAGCTACCAGAAGATCAAATTCGTGCCACTCGACGACTGGCAGTCGGCGATCCAGCGGGACTGGTACTCCCAGTACCTCGATGTCGGAGCCAACGTCTTCACAAGGGCCGCTATCGAGCCGGGTGACTACAACCTCATCCCGTCCCAGCCGACAGCGACCCTCGCGGTGCCGAACGGCATCGTCGCCAGTAGGTACGCCGATCCCGCGCTGGTCGAATTCGCCGCCTGGATGATGGACGAGCACTCCGCCGAGTTCAAGGCCACCCTGTGGGCCACTCATCAGGCGCAGGCGCAGGCGCGCCGCCTCGGTTTCGCGACTCCCGGCTCCTTCATCGCGACCAACATCTGCCGGTACGTCCCGCTACATCCGGCGGCGGAGAGATACTATACACATGCGCTCGGTTATCCGACGGGATGCCCGGCCCCGACCCCCTGACCTCCGGTTCACTTGTTGACCCATCAAGAGGGTGGCCCGTAGCGTCGATCCGGGCAGGCGCCAGGCAACGGGCAGGGCGGTACCGGGCAGGGCGACGGTCGATCCGCCGTCATTGTGATGGTTGTGACGAGGGAGAACCCATGGAGAACGCAGTCATCGTCGATGGGGTACGCACGGCGTCGGGACGGGGCAAGCCGGGTGGGGCGCTGTCCGAGACCCATCCGGTGGAGCTGCTGGCCACCGTGCTGAAGGCACTGATCGCCCGTAACGACCTTGATCCGGCGCTGGTCGACGACGTCATCGCCGGGTGTGTTGACCAGGCCGGCGAGCAGGCCGTCAACATCGGGCGCACCGCGGTGCTGTCGGCCGGGTTCCCCGAGTCGGTGCCGGCCACCACGATCGACCGCCAGTGCGGCTCGAGCCAGCAGGCCGCCCATTTCGCCGCGCAGGGGGTGCTCGCCGGCGCCTACGACATCGTCATCGCCGCCGGGGTGGAGTCGATGAGCCGGGTGCCGATGGGCTCCACCACTTTCGGCAAGGACCCCAACGGCCCGAGCCTGCACGCCCGCTACCCGGAGGGCCTGGCCCACCAGGGCATCGGCGCGGAGCTCGTCAGCGCCCGATGGAAGATCAACCGGGAGGACCTGGACATCTTCTCCGCGCGGTCGCACCAGCTCGCGGCGGCCTCCGTCGCGGCGGGGGACTTCGCCGGGGAGATCGTCCCGGTCGAGATCACCCTTCCGGACGGCACGACAGCCCAGCACACCGTGGACGAGACGGTCCGAGCGACCACGACCGTCGAGACGCTGGCGAAGCTCAAGCCGTCCTTCTACACCGAGGCGTACGCCGCCCGCTTCCCGGAGATCACCTGGAACATCACCCCGGGTAACTCCTCCCCGCTGACCGACGGCGCCTCGGCCGTCCTGATCATGAGCGAGACCAGGGCGAACAAGCTCGGCCTGCGGCCACGGGCCCGGTTCCACACGTTCGCGCTCGCCGGGGACGACCCGTTGCTCATGCTGACCGCGCCGATCCCGGCAACCCGCAAGGCGCTCAAGCGCGCCGGTCTGAGCATCGACGACATCGACGCCTTCGAGGTCAACGAGGCGTTCGCGCCCGTGCCGCTCATGTGGGCCCGCGACACCGGTGCCGACCCGGCGAAGCTCAACCCGCGCGGGGGCACCAT
>NZ_MAQZ01000035.1:0-1460 GCF_001756285.1 Frankia sp. CgMI4 | reverse complement strand
CCCCCTCGCGCCCGGTTCGGGGTCTTCTCGTATACGGCGGGGACGGTAGTGCTCTACCGGTGGTGGGGATGCTTGGGGCTGGCTGGCAACGGCGGCGGAACCTGTCAAGATTTTTGAGGCAAGATTCTTTGTGGACTAGCCTGCGTTCGATCCCTGTTTCGATCTCTGTCGAGGGATGACCTCCGATCGTTCGGGGGCACCGTCGGTGACCGGCTCGGCCTGGTCGTCGGGCTTCGTGTTGATCCCGGCGGGCTTCGGCAGCGGCGGCGGGACCGGCCGCCGGTTCACGAACCGCTCCGGGTGCGCGGCGTAGGCCGCGTCAAGCACCCGGGCCCGCGCGGCGTGCGCCTGCCCGGCCAGGCCGAAGTAGACGGCCGCCGGCGAGAGATAGCCGATCCCGGAGTGCTTGTGCGCGGTGTTGTACCAGGTGAAGAACCCACGGCAGAACCGGCGTGCCTGCTCGATCGAGTCGAAACGGTCAGGGAACTCGGGCCGGTACTTCAACGTCTTGCACTGCGATTCGGAGAACGGGTTGTCGTTCGAGACCCGCGGTCTGGAATGCGACCGGRCGATGTCGAGGTCGGCCAGCAGCAGCGCGAGGGTCTTCGACGTCATCGACGAGCCACGGTCGGCGTGCACCRTCAGCCCCGACGTGTCGACGCCGTACTTCTCRCACGTCTGGCTGACCAGCTCCTTCGCGAGTTCCCCGGACTCGTTCGGCGCAAGCAGCCAGCCCACGACATACCGGCTGTAGACGTCGAGAATGACGTACAGGTAGTAGTACTCGTGTTTCGACCTGCCCTTGAGCTTGGTGATGTCCCACGTCCACACCTGGTTCGGTGYGCACACGAGCAGCTCGGGCTTCACGTGCGACGGGTGCGACGCCTGGGCGCGGCGCTCCCCGGTCTGCCCCGCCGCGGCCAGGATCCGGTAGAACGTCCGCCACGACGCCAGGTAGCCCCCCTCGTCGAGCAGAGTCGCCCACACGTGCGCCGGCGAGGCGTCCCGGAACCGCTCCGAGTTCAACACCTCCAGCACCCGTTCCCGCTCCCGCGCGGACAACGCCCGCGGCTGGACCCGCTCCCGGTGCGGCTTCGGGACCGGCCGCGGCGGCACCGAAGCCGGCGGACGATGACGCCGGTAGAACGTCGCCCGCGACCGGCCCGTTAACTCGCAGGCCTTCTTCACCCCGACAACCCCGGCCAACTCCACCGCGCAGGCGTCAGCTATCCGTTCTCCTTCGGCGACGACTCCCGGGAAATCTCGGGAATGCTTTCGGAGAGCGCCTCCAAAAGCGCGTTGGCTTTTCCCATGATGCCCACCACGCGCCGGGACGCCTCAAGCTCCTTGTCCTTCCGGGCCAGCTCCGCCCGCAACTGCTCGATCTCCCTGTCCCGCGGGTCCGCCGCCGGCCGGCCACGCTTCCTAAAGGGAAAACAGGGTGACCGTTGATCGGGACG
>NZ_MAQZ01000034.1:0-1618 GCF_001756285.1 Frankia sp. CgMI4 | reverse complement strand
GGTTTGTTTGCGGAGGTGTTGCGGTTGGAGCGGGTCGGGGTCGAGGACAGTTTCTTCGATCTTGGTGGTGACTCTCTGCTCGCGATGCGGCTGATTGCCCGGGTGCGGGGGGCGCTCGGGGCTGAGGTCAGCATCCACGACCTGTTCACGGCACAGACCCCGGCCGGTGTCGCCAGGCTGGTCGGCGGCGACGGTACCGCTCGTACCGCCCTGGTGGCGGGCCGGCGGCCCGCGGTGCTGCCGCTGTCGTTCGGCCAGGCGCGGATGTGGTTCCTGAACCGGTTGCAGGAGGGCAGCGCGGTCTACAACATGCCGATGGCGCTGCGGCTGCGCGRTGACCTGGACCGGGCGGCGTTGCGCGCGGCGTTGGCCGACGTCGCGACTCGGCACGAGAGCCTGCGGACGGTGTTCCCCGACTCGGATGGGCTGCCCTTCCAGCAGATCCTGGCGGGCGGCCCCGAGCTMGTGGTGCAGGACACCGATGAGCGGGAACTACCCGGCCTGCTGGCGGCCGAGGCGAGTCGTCCGTTCGACGTGCGCCACGAGCTGCCATGGCGGGCGTCCTTGTTCGCGCTGTCCCCGCAGGAGCACATGCTGCTCCTGGTGATGCACCACATCGCGGCCGACGGCTGGTCGATGGGGGTGCTGACCCGCGACCTGTCGGCGGCCTATGCGGCGCGACTGTCCGGTCAGGAACCGTCGTGGGCGCCCTTGCCGGTGCAGTACGCCGACTTCGCGGTCTGGCAGCGCGAAGTGCTCGGCAGTGAGGACGACCCGGACAGCCTGATCAGCAGGCAACTGGCGTACTGGCGGTCGACCCTGGCTGAGCTTCCTGCCGAGCTGACCCTGCCGGTCGACCGCCAGCGCCCGCCCGTGGCCTCCTTCGCCRGCGGCTCGGTGCCGCTGCGGCTCGGCCCGCAGGTGCACGCGCGGCTCACCGGGCTGGCCCAGGACGAGCGGGCCACGCTGTTCATGGTGATGCAGGCGGCGATTGCGGTACTGCTGTCAGGGCTCGGCGCGGGCACCGACATCGCGCTGGGCACCCCGGTGGCCGGTCGCGGCGACGCCGCCGTGGACGATCTGATCGGGTTCTTCGTCAACACGCTGGTGCTGCGCACCGACCTCGGCGGCGACCCGTCCTTTGCCGAGCTGCTCGGCCGGGTGCGGGAGATGAACCTGGCGGCGTACGCCCATCAGGACGTGCCGTTCGAGCGGYTGGTGGAGGAGCTGCAACCGGCCCGCTCGCTGTCCCGGCACCCGCTGTTCCAGGTGATGCTGACCTTCCAGAACACCCACCAGGACGGGGGTTGGGAGCTGCCCGGCCTGTCGGTACGGCCGGAGCGCTCTGGCTCGGACGTGGCCAAGTTCGACCTGTCGTTCAGCCTGGCCGAGAACCGCACTCCCGACGGGGAGCTCGCCGGGATCAGCGGGGCGGTCGGCTACTCGGCCGACCTGTTCGACCAGCGGACGGCCGAGGAGACGGCGAACCGGCTGGTGCGGGTGCTGGAGGCGGTGGCTGCCGATCCYACGCTCCGGGTCAGCCAGGTGCCGCTCCTCGACGAGACCGAGCGGGCCCGGGTGGTGGATGGGTGGAATGAGACGGGGGTGGTGGTGCCGG
>NZ_MAQZ01000033.1:0-1672 GCF_001756285.1 Frankia sp. CgMI4 | reverse complement strand
GGGGTTGACCGGTGAGCGGTTTGTGGCGTGTCCGTTTTCCGGGTCTGGGGAGCGGATGTACCGGTCGGGGGATCTGGTTCGGTGGACTGCTGCTGGTGAGTTGGTGTTYGTGGGGCGGGCGGACACGCAGCTTAAGATTCGTGGGTTTCGGGTTGAGGTGGGTGAGGTTGAGGYGGTTTTGGCGGTGTTTCCGGGGGTGACTCGGGTGGTGGTGGTGGCTCGGGAGGATCGGCCGGGTCACAGGTATCTGGTGGGTTATGTGGTGCCGGGGGATGTTGATGGTCGTGCGGTGCGGGAGTTCGCGGCGGAGCGGTTGCCGGAGTATCTGGTTCCGGCGGGGGTTGTTGCGTTGCCGGCGTTGCCGGTGACGCCTAATGGCAAGCTTGATCGTGGGGCG
Organism: Frankia sp. CgMI4; assembly: GCF_001756285.1. NCBI lineage: Bacteria > Bacillati > Actinomycetota > Actinomycetes > Frankiales > Frankiaceae > Frankia > Frankia sp. CgMI4. The sequence goes on along the minus strand of NZ_MAQZ01000033.1, from coordinate 1,275 downwards.
TTGCCGGCGCCGGATTTCGGTGGGTTGGTGACTGGGGGGGCGCCGCGTACCGCGGTCGAGGAGGTGTTGTGTTCGTTGTTTGCGGAGGTGTTGCGGCTTGATCGGGTGGGGGTCGACGACGGGTTCTTCGAGCTGGGTGGCGATTCCCTGCTCGCGATGCGGCTGATCGCSCGSRTSCRGGMSRYGCTGGACGTCGAGGTGAACATCCGCAAGCTGTTCGYCRCGCCGACGCCGGCGGGCGTCGCCCGGCTGCTCGACGGCGGCGGACGGCCCCGGGCGGCGCTGGTCCGGGCGGTCCGCCCGGCGGTGGTTCCGCTGTCGTACGGCCAGACCCGGATGTGGTTCCTCAACCGGCTTGAGGGCGGCGCGGCGGTCTACAACATTCCGCTGGTCCTGCGGCTGCGCGGCGACCTCGACGTGGCGGCCCTGCGGGCGGCGCTGGGCGACGTCGCGTTGCGACACGAGAGCCTGCGGACGGTGTTTCCCGATACCGGCGGCGTTCCCCGGCAGGAGGTGCGGGAGGGCTCTCCCGTGTTGTCGGTGGTGGAGGTGGCGGCGGAGGATGTGCCGTTGTTGCTGCGGGCGGAGGTGGGGCGGGGTTTTGATGTGGGGCGGGAGTTGCCGTGGCGGGTGTCGTTGTTCGTGGTGTCCGCGCGGGAGCATGTTCTGGTGGTGGTGGTGCATCATATTGCGGCGGATGGCTGGTCGATGGGGGTGTTGGGGCGTGATTTGTCGGCGGCGTATGCGGCGCGGTTGTCGGGGCGGGCGCCGTCGTGGGTGGGGTTGCCGGTGCAGTATGCGGATTATGCGTTGTGGCAGCGTGCGGTGTTGGGGAGTGAGTCTGATCCGGGTAGTTTGTTGAGTGCGCAGTTGGGGTATTGGYGTTCTGCTTTGGCGGGTCTTCCGGTGGAGTTGGTGTTGCCGGTGGATCGGCCGCGTCCGGCGGTGGCGAGTTATCGGGGTGGGGCGGTGCCGGTGCGGGTGGGTGCGGGGGTGCATGGGCGGTTGGTGGAGGTGGCGCGGGCGGGGCAGGCGACGTTGTTCATGGTGGTGCAGGCGGCGGTGGCGGTGTTGCTGTCGCGGTTGGGTGCGGGGGTTGATATTCCGGTGGGGACGGCGGTGGCGGGTCGGGGTGCGGCGGCGTTGGATGATCTGGTCGGGTTTTTTGTCAATACGTTGGTGTTGCGGGTCGGTCTTGGTGGTGATCCGTCGTTTGCTGAGGTGGTGGGTCGGGTGCGTGAGGTGGATCTGGCTGCCTATGCGCATCAGGATGTG
>NZ_MAQZ01000032.1:0-1724 GCF_001756285.1 Frankia sp. CgMI4 | reverse complement strand
GGCTGGCCAAGACCCACGACACGATCGTGGTGGAAGACCTGCACGTGGCCGGGATGGTCCGTAACCGCCGTCTTGCCCGTGCCGTGTCCGATACCGGGATGGCCGAGGTCCGCCGCCAGCTCGCCTACAAGACCCTCTGGTACGGATCGACGCTCGTGGTCGCGGACCGCTGGTATCCAAGCTCGAAGACCTGTTCCGACTGCGGCTGGCGAAACCCAGGCCTCACCCTGTCGGAGCGTATCTTCGCCTGCCAGTCCTGCGGGCTGGTAGGCGGCCGCGACCTGAACGCCGCGGTCAACCTGTCCAACCTCGTCGCCGCCAGTAGGTCGGAGACGGTAAACGCCCGTGGAGCCGACCGTAGGACCCCGTCCGCGGGGCGGGCGGCTGGGAAACGGGAACCCGGCACGGCTCGGGCCGGTCGGACCGGGAGTGCTTCACCGCAAGGTGAGGCGGCATGAGCGCCGCTATCAGGCGCTCTTATGCAACGGAAGGCCGCTGGAGTCGTTCCACGGGACGTTGCGTCTGCCGTGAGCAGATATGCCGCCAGCAGATCAGCGTCGTGGGCGCGGATTTCTCGGCAACGCTGGTGACGCCGGCCCATCGTGCTCGCACCCATTCCCGACGGCCGGCGGGAGGACGCACCATGATCGAATCTTTTTCGCGCCTCACGCAGGCCGGGCCGGGGAGTCCGCGCCGGGCTACCGTGCAGGCCGCCGCATCCGGGCTCGGCTCCGCGGACGACCAGGTGTTCAGCCGGCTCCTCGAGAACCGGATCGTGTTCCTTGGTTCCGTGGTCGAGGACGCGGTSGCCAACGCGATCAGCGCCAAGCTGCTGCTGCTCGCCGCCGAGGATCCCGCGGCCGACATCTACCTCTACATCAATTCGCCGGGTGGCTCGGTGTCCGCCGGCATGGCGATTTATGACACGATGCAGTACGTCGGAAACGACGTGGCGACGGTCGCGCTGGGCCTCGCCGGTTCGATGGGGCAGTTCCTGCTCTGCGCCGGCACGGCGGGTAAGCGCTATGCGCTGCCCCATGCCCGGATCATGATGCACCAGCCGCACGGTGGCATCGGCGGCACCGCTGCCGACATCTCCATCCAGGCCGAGCAGATGCTGTACACCAAGCGCACGCTGCAGGAGCGAATCGCCTTCCACACCGGGCAGACCGTCGAGCAGATCGAGACCGACTCCGACCGGGACCGGTGGTTCACGGCCGAGGAGGCCAAGGAGTACGGCCTCGTCGATCATGTGGTTGTCCGGGCGGATCAGGTACCCAGTGTGGTCAGTGGAGCGGGCATGGGTTTGCGGCGGGCGGGCCGCACCGGTTTCGGCCCCGGCGGCGGGAGCGGGCGATGACCGGGCGGCCTCCCGCCGCGAGCGGGATCATGCTGGGTGGCGGTGCGCCGAGGGCCCGTCACGTCCTGCCGAACATCGTGGAACGGACCTCCCGCGGCGAGTACTCGATGGATCCGTATTCGAAGCTGCTCAAGGAGCGGATCGTCTTTCTCGGTGTGCAGATCGATGATGTGTCGGCGAACGACGTGATGGCGCAGCTGCTGTTCCTGGAGTCCGAGGATCCCGACCGGGACATCTCGATCTACATCAACTCGCCGGGTGGGTCGTTCACGTCGTTGACGGCGATCTACGACACGATGCAGTTCGTGCGGCCGGACATCTCGACGATCTGCATGGGTCAGGCGGCGTCGGCGGCGGCGGTGCT
>NZ_MAQZ01000031.1:0-1742 GCF_001756285.1 Frankia sp. CgMI4 | reverse complement strand
TTTGCGGGTCACCCTGCGAGAAGTGGCCAGATGCGCTTGAATTCCTCCACCGATACCTGTGGCATTCAGCCGTGATCGGCAGTTGGACTGACGAGCTTACCGCACATAAGGACTTCGGTGATCTCTTCGCRGTGACTGGCAAAGTTTTCGACGCGGCCCGGCACTACATCTGGTCGGGATCGGTGAAGGAGATCAAGAAAATAGGTCGGAGTTTCCCAGAGGCTCCGGTGATAGTCACGACCGAGTTTCTATCCGGACCAAGCTGGGAGGTGGCCGCGGCGTATCGACTGGTCGAACAGACGTCTGATCTTATCCCGGACGATAACGCGAGGCAGTGGCTCCAGTGCGCGCTTGCCGATATCGCCGTTGGGGCCCGCACCGTACCAACAGTCGCTTCGGACCCGTACCATGCATCGTTTGGCGCAGCTGCTAGCCTCGCCTCATTGGCGAATGATGCTCAAGCAGCRCAGCTTCTCGACCTGACAGATAGTCTCATTCCGCGCGGGCCAAAGAATTTTCACCATACCGATGACGACCAAGTCAAGCTGCTGATCACCCTGGCTGACCGGGACGACGAGGTCGGTCACCGCGCTTTTGAGCAGCTGTGTAGAGGCTTGATAACCAGCGAATTTCTAGGCAATCCTCTCCTGAAAAGCAACAGTTCCGTGCTGTCCAATCGAACCGACGAGGCGATGCATCATCTAGCGAACGCCGCGCGGGACGGCCATTTTCAAGCGGCACTCGCCCTTGTGATTGCCGGTGGAGATAGTGAGCCAGTCGCAGCTCTAGCGCGGAAGCACTACGAGCAGGCCATACAGCCTCGCCAGCATGTCCCAGGGCAAGTGACCTTTGGGTCCGACGTACAATCCGTGGCACTGTTGGTGTCGACACTCGGCGAGATCGAGGCAGACACATTTGCGTCGGCGATGCTTGTGATGGCACACGATGTGAAAGAACCGGCCATGAACCGGGAAACAGCACTTCATGCCGTGGGTACGGTAGCCCGGAAACTTTCTGCGGATGTTCGCGCTGAAATGTTCAATGCTACGCTTGCCATGGCGGGAGGCAAATATCTGCCAAGCTCGGAGGAGGTGCCGATACCCGATTCGGGCGATCCRTTTGACCGGTTCAAGTTCAATTTCGGWGGCAATTCCGTTATTGAGATTGCGGCTCTTCGGGTCGCGGCACTGCTGGCAGACGAACCCGCGCGTTACGAGCAGGTACAGCAACAGGCGGAGATGTTGTTCGCTTCGGCGGGACCCGATTCGTCTAGCGGCATCGACCGTGCCATTTCATACATTCCATCGACATATGTTCTTATAGATCCAGCCCGCTTCGTCGGACACCCTCGGCCGATGATCCGGGCTATTGCTGCTGTCAAGTGGGCCGAGGAAGAAGATCGGGATAGCGTTCTCGGCGAGCGTTTTTCTCGTGACCCCTCGGCTATTGTGCGACGATCTCTGGCGATGGCCCTGAGTGTAAATCACCCGGAAGGCATCAGGGAGATCTTGAAATCGGATGTCCGTCGCTCCGTTCGGGACYAGCTAGGCGGGCCGTGAAGGTCTTGGAGGCGTCAAAGATCCAAACTCTGTCCTCTGGCGCATCCACCAAATACATCATGCTCGTCAGGTCTTCGGCGTACTGCTCGGTAAGAGTTCGGTGATGGCGTGGGTGGGCGGGCCGAAGGCCCGGCCGGTGTTGCCGGTCGGGTGGTTTTCGGCTTGTGGGTGGGGTTAGGGCTC
>NZ_MAQZ01000030.1:0-1745 GCF_001756285.1 Frankia sp. CgMI4 | reverse complement strand
GTTATCTGAATCCCGCTACGCGGCCGGCGTTGGCGGCGCTGCCGACCCCGCAGATCGGCTTCAACTACCTGGGCAGGTTCACCACCGGTTCCGGGCGGCAGGAGTGGCAGCCGGTGGCGCTCGGCGGGGACATGGACGAGCGGATGCCCGCCGCCCACATCCTGGAAGCAGGCGGAGTCGTCCGTGACGGCGCGGACGGCCCCGAGCTGAGCCTGATGTTCTCCTGGCCGGGGGAGTTGTTGGCCGAGTCCGCCGTGCGGGAGTTGGCCGAGGGCTGGGTGGCGATGCTGACCGGCTTGGCCGCGCACGCCGCGCGGCCTGGTGCGGGCGGGCACAGCCCGTCGGACTTCCCACTGGTCCCGCTGGCCCAGGGGCACGTGACCGAGCTGGAGGCTGCGCAGCCCGGCTTGGCCGAGGTGTGGCCGCTGTCGCCCCTGCAGGAGGGCCTGCTGTTCCACGCCATGCTCGGCGAGCAGGCGCTGGACGCCTACTCGGGGCAGGGCCTGCTGAACCTGCTCGGCCCGCTGGACACCGCTGTACTGCGGGCTGCGGGCCAGGCGCTGCTGGACCGGCATCCCAACCTGCGCGCCGGATTCCGGCACCTCGCCGGCCTGGAGCAGCCGGTCCAGGTGATCGCCGATCGGGTCGCGCTGCCATGGCGTGAGGCGGACGTGTCGGCGCTGCCTTCGGCCGAAGCCGAGGCGGAGGCCGACCGGCTGGCCGCCGCCGAGCTGGCCCGTGCCTTCGACCCCGCGGTGCCCCCGCTGCTGCGGTTCCTGGTGATCCGGTTCGGCGCACGACACCACCGCCTGGTGATCACCAACCATCACATCCTGATGGATGGTTGGTCGCTGCCGGTCCTGCTGCGTGAGTTGTCCACCATCTATGCGGCCGGCGGTGACCCGATCGGACTGCCACCGGTCACGCCGTACGGGGAGTATCTGGCCTGGCTAGGCCGCCAGGACCGGCACGCGGCGCGCGAGGCCTGGCAGCGGGAGCTGGCCGGCACGACGGAACCGACCCTGGTCGCGCCGGGCGACCCGGCCCGGCTTCCGGTGGCGCCGGGCCGGGTCATGGCCTCTGCGGGCCCCGAACTGATCGCGGCCCTGCGCGCCCTGGCCAGGGAGCACGACCTGACGCTGAACACGGTCGTGCAGGGGGCGTGGGCGATGCTGGTCAGTCGGTTGGCGGGGCAGCGCGATGTGGTGTTCGGTGCGGTCGTCGCGGGTCGTCCGCCCGAGCTGCCCGGGGTGGAGGACATGCTGGGGCTGTTCGTCAACACGGTGCCGGTGCGGGTGCCGCTGGACCCGAACCGGCCCGTCATCGAGATGCTGACCGCGTTGCAGGACCGGCAGTCGGCTCTGATCGCCCACCAGTACCTGGGGCTGGCCGAGATCCAGCGGTTGGCCGGTGCGGGCGCGACCTTCGACACGCTGGTGGCCTACGAGAACTATCCCTTCGACCCGGATGCTGGGCCCGAGCCCGGGTCCGGGCYCGACGACACGCTGCGGATCACCCCGGCCGGGGGGCGTGACTCGACGCACTATCCGCTGACGCTCGCGGTCATCCCGGGTGCCACGGACCTGCGGCTGCGGCTGACCTACCGCCCGGACGTGTTCGAGCCCGACCAGGTCGAGGGCTTCGGGCGCTGGTTGGTACGGATCCTGGAGGCTGTGGCGGCGGATCCGGGGGTGTTGGTGGGTCGGGTGCCGGTGTTGGGTGCGGCTGAGTGGGTGCGGGTGGTG
>NZ_MAQZ01000029.1:0-1755 GCF_001756285.1 Frankia sp. CgMI4 | reverse complement strand
CTTCGGCACCCCCGTCGACCCCGACGTATACATCACATAAGCCGGATCAGCCACCGACAACGGCCTCAACCGACCCGGAACCGTCGCCGGCCGCGCCGCCACCACCCCAGCCGTCCCAGCCTCATCCACCACCACCCGAAACGCGGAATGCTCAGGCAACAGACCCTCCGTCGCCACCGTGCACACCACCGCCACCGGACCCGCATCATCCACCATGAACCCCACCCGCGACGCCGGATAATCCGGATCAACCGGCAGATACGCCGCACCAGCCTTCAACACCGCCAACACCGCCACCACCAGATCCACCGACCGCGGCACCACCACCGCCACAATCCCYCCCGGCCCCACCCCCCCAGCAATCAGATGCCACGCCAACCGATTCGCCGCCGCCTCCAACTCCCCATACGACAACCGCACATCCCCATCCACCACCGCCAACGCACCCGAAGACACCACCACCCGAGCCTCAAACAACCCCGGCAACGTCACCCCCGGCACCACCGCACCCGTCGCATTCCACTCCCCCACCAGCCGAGCCCGCTCAACCTCCCCCAACACCCCCACCCGACCAACAAGCACCCCACCATCCGCCGCAATCACCGCCAGAATCCGCACCAGCCAGTTCAGCAATTCCCGGGCCGCGTTCAGGTCGTACAGGTCCGGCCGGTAGCTCAGCCTCAGTCCGAGCTGGTCGCCACCGGGACTCACCGCCAGCGTGAGCGGATAGTGGGTGGCGTCCCGGCCTCCGGCGGGAGCGACGGCCAGCCCGCGGCCGTCCGCCGGACCGGACGGGTCGACCGGGAAGCTCTCGTAGGCGACGAGGGTGTCGAAGGTGGCGCCGGGCCCAGCGAGTCGCTGGATCTCGGTCAGCCCCAGGTACTGGTGGGGCATCAGCTCCGACTGGCGAMCCTGCAGGTCAGCCAGCATCTCCACCACCGGCTGGGCCGGGTCGAGCGGCACCCGGACCGGCAGCGTGTTGATGAACAGGCCCAGCATGTTCTCCACGCCGGGCAGCTCCGGGGGCCGTCCCGCGACGACCGCCCCGAACACCACGTCACGGCGCCCGGCCAGGCGGCTGACCAGCAACGCCCACGCCCCCTGCAGCACCGTGTTCAACRTCAGGCCATGGCGGCGAGCCAACTCGCGCARCGCCGCSGYCARCTCKSSGTCSRCCSTSAYCTSGRSMWSCTCRGGKACSACCGGCTCSCGYSMCSGATCGGCCTCGGCGACCAGGGTCGGCTCRTCGACGCCAGCCAGCTCGGCCCGCCAGACCTCCCGGGCAACCTGCCGGTCCTGGCGACCCAACCACGCCAGATACCCCCCATACGACGTGACCGGCGGCAACCCAGCCACCCCCCCACCAAAGCGATACACCTGAAACAGCTCACGCTTGAGAATCGGCAACGACCAACCATCCAACAGAATGTGATGATTAGTGATCACCAGCCGGTGATGCCGCGCACCCAACCGAATCAACAAAAACCGCAACAACGGAGGCACCGCCGGATCGAACCGCCGCTCCAACTCCTCCGCAGCCAACCRATCAGCCTCCACCAACCCCACATCCCCAGCCAGCACAGACAGATCCACCTCACGCCACGGCAACGTCACAGTCCCAGGAATCACCTGCACGGCCTGGTCAAGCCCAGCCACCTGATGGAACCCGGCCCGCAAGTTGGAATGCCGATCCAGCAACGCCTGACCCGCCGCCCGCAACACCCCCGCATCCAACGAACCCTCCAGATCCAGAAC
>NZ_MAQZ01000028.1:0-1876 GCF_001756285.1 Frankia sp. CgMI4 | reverse complement strand
CCGGACTCCGCCGCACCTGCGCCTCAAACAACTCCGACAACGTCACCTCCGGCACCACCACCCCCGTCTCATTCCACCCATCCACCACCCGGGCCTGATCCGCGTCCCCCAGCACCCCGATCCGGCCGACAGGTGCGATCGGATCGGCCGCGATCCCGTCGAGCACCCGCAGGAAACGGTCGGCGAGTTCGGCGGCCGTCTGCTGGTCGAACACCTCCGGCCGGCAGTCAAGACGCAGCCGTAGCTGCTCCCCTGGGATCACGGCCAGGCTCACCGGGTAGTGCACCGCCTCCTCGCTCCCGGCCGGTGTGATCCGCAGCCCGTCGCCCTTGGTGACCGAGGCGCCGCCAGGGTCACGGGGGTAGTTCTCATAGGYCAGCAGCGTGTCGAAGGTGGCACCGGGGCCGGCCAGTCGCTGGATCTCGGCAAGCCCCAGATGGTGGTAGGCCRTCAGCTCCGACTGGCGGCCCTGAAGCTCGRCCAGCATCTCCACCACGGGCTGGGCGGGGTCGAGCGGCACCCGGACCGGCACGGTGTTGACGAACAGCCCCAGCATCTCCTCCACACCGGGCAGCTCGGGCGGACGACCCGCCACCACCGCGCCGAACACCACGTCACGGCGGCCGGCCAGGCGGCTGACCAGCAGCGCCCACGCCCCCTGTACCAGCGTGTTCAGCGTCAGGCCGCGGCTACGGGCCAGGGCACGCAGCGCGGCGGTCAGCTCGTCAGGCACGGTCACCCGGACCCGCGCGAGCCCCGTCGCCGTTGCCGTCACCGTGCCCCGGTCCGGCGTGGCGACGAGGGTCGGCTCGTCGGCTCCGCGCAGTTCCCGCTGCCAGGCCGCCCGGGCGGCCTGGCGGTCCTGGCGGCCGAGCCACTCCAGGTAGTCTCGGTACGGCGAGACCGGCTTCAGCCCGCTCGCGTCACCGCCGGCCGCGTAGATCGCCGACAACTCGCGCCGCATCACCGGCAGCGACCAGCCATCCATCAGCAGGTGATGGTTGGTGATGACCAGCTGGTGCCGATGCCGGCCGAGCCTGACGAGCGTGCAGCGCAGCAGCGGCGGCACCGCCGGGTCGAACCCACAGGCTCGGTCCTCGGCAGTCAGCCGGGACACCTCCGCCAGCGCCGACTCCTCGGCCAGCGCGGACAGGTCCACCTGTGTCCAGGGTAGTTTCACCCGCCGCGGGATCACCTGGACCGGCTGCTCCATCCCGGCGGCCTGCCGGAACCCGGCCCGCAGGTTGGCGTGGCGGTCCAGCAGGGCCTCAACCGAGGCGCGCAGCACGTCCGCGTCCAGCGGGCCCCGCAGGTCGAGGATTCGCTGGACGACGTAGGAGCCGGCGGCGTCCTCGTCGTACAGCGCGTGGAACAGCAGCCCTTCCTGAAGCGGCGAGAGCGGCCACACCTCGGCCAGCGCGGAGCGCGTCATGTCGACATCCCCTTCTCGATCTCGGCTGCCATCGCCTCGAACTCCTCCACCTGCTCCTGAGCCAGCTCGAGCAGCGGGAAGTCGGAGGGGGTGTGCCCGCCCGCCTCGGGGCGCGCGGCGTGCTCGGCCAGCCCGGTCAGCATCGCCACCCATCCCTCGGCAAGGTTCCGCACCTCGGCCTCGGTCAGCAGATCGCCCGGCCAGGCCAGCGACAGGCTCAGCTCCGGGCCCGCCGGCCCGTCCCGGACGATTCCGCTGGCCTCCAGGGCGTGGGCCGCCGGCATCCGCTCGATCGCGTCGCCGCCCAGACTGGCCTGCCGCCAGTCCGCCGGGGCTTCAGCGTCACTCGCGGTGAAGCGGCCCATGTAGTTGAAGCCGATCTGTGGGGTGGGTAGCGCCGCGAGGACCGGGCGCGTGTCAGGGTTGAGGTAACGCAGCAGCCCG
>NZ_MAQZ01000027.1:0-1981 GCF_001756285.1 Frankia sp. CgMI4 | reverse complement strand
GCGTCATAGTTGGTAGCTGTTGGTAGCCTGCCTGGTGATCACTTCTGGGCATCCGATGGGCGATTGATTGTCGCTAAAGCTCGTCGTGGATTCGTGCCATAGCAACTTGACCTGGCGCCGACCGTGATTCGACGGCGCATTTGGCGTCACTGRGCACGCGATTATCTGGAAATGCTTGACGGGATGCAGGCTCCCCGTTGAGAAAGAAGTGGCCTTCCGCTTGGGACAATGTAAGTACCACCAAACAAACCCCCAAGACAGAAGGCCACCACGTGACATCATGCCAGCCTGACCCCTGCATGTCCAACGAGCCTGTCGATTGCGAGCAGCTCGACATCTCCAGCCTGCTCGCGATGCTCGGCGAAATTCCCGACCCACGTAAGGCGAAGGGAGCGATCTACAGCCTGCGGTACATCCTGTCGACCTCGCTTGTCTCGACGATGACCGGCGCAAAGCGCCTCAGTGAGATCGGCCGCTGGGCGGCGAGAATCCCTCAGCCCCTACTGGCCCGGCTGGGAGCACCTTACGATCACTTCCTCGGACGGTACCGAGTACCCAGCGAGAAGACGATCCGCAGGGTCCTCCAGGTCATCGACGTCGCGGCACTGGACGCYCGCATCGGTTGCTGGCTGTTCGCGCAGACCACCTGGGAGAACGGGGAGCATATCACCATCGCGGTCGATGGCAAGGTCATGCGTGGCGCCTGGGTAGATGAGAAGACACAGGTCAAGCTACTCGCCGCGATGATCCACGGCAGGGGTCTCGTCATCGGACAGATCCGTATCCCCGACGACACCAACGAGATCACCCAGGTCGAAAATCTGCTCGACCAGCTTCCGGAAATGYCAGGACATCCGACCGTGACCCTCGACGCGGCKCATACGCAGGACGACACCGCAAAGGACATCGTCAAGCACGGAATGGACTACGTGATGACGGTGAAGGGGAATCGCCCGACCCTCAAAAGGCAGACATTCGAACGGGTCCTTCCGCTTCTCCAGGAACCAGCCCACCACGAGGTCCAGGAACGCGGACACGGCCGGATCAAAAACTGGCAGACCTGGACTACGAAAGCCGACGGCATCGAGTTCCCACATGTCAACAAGGCGGCCATCATCCGGCGAGACGAGTTCGACCTCACCGGAGTTCGCCTCACCCGCGAATACGCCCTCGCCCTCACCAGYGCTACGGGCACGCACGCYACAGCGTCATACTTCCACTCCCACGTCCGCGGCCAATGGGGCATCGAGAACGAGATCCACTACATTCGCGACACTGCCTGGCGTGAGGACGACGATCCGATCTATACCGGGAACACGAATCAGGCTTTCGCGAGCCTCCGGAACCTGACCATCGGAATCCTCCGCCTCAACGGCAGGAGGAAAATCAAGGAAACCCTGGAGGACGTCGCCGCCGATCGCCACGCGGCACTCGACCTGCTCGTCACAGCCTGTAGCGGATCAAAGCGGTGAGCTACCTCGCCGGAGCCCTGGCTTACGGCCCTGACCAGTCGGGTCGAGGCTCATGACCGCCATGTAGATGCACTTCAGCGCGGCGGTCTCGTTCGGGAAGTGCCCACGGGCCCGGACCGCGCGGCGGCGGATCCGGGCGTTGACGCTCTCGATCGCGTTGGTCGAGCAGAACACCCTGCGGATCTCCGCGTCGAAGGCMAGAAACGGCGTGAACTCGGCCCAGGCGTTCTCTCACAACCTGACGATCGCCGGATAACGGGCGCCCCAGGCCTCGGCGAACTCCGCCGGGTAGCCCGGGGGGATCTCACCCCCGGGCCCCCACAGAACGCAGCGTGACAGTCTCCCGTCACTGCGCTCGTCTCATCCAGTCCGTCAGAAACTGGTGATCCACGCCCAGTGGGCGAACAGGCGGGGCTTCCTGCGTAGGAGCCCCTTCCACCATCTGAGGAGTGAATTGCTGGACCGCGGAGGGGCTGGTTCCGGGCATGCGGGAAGGCGCTGGGAGCCGG
>NZ_MAQZ01000026.1:0-2026 GCF_001756285.1 Frankia sp. CgMI4 | reverse complement strand
CATCGCGCACGGGGCGCTCCGCCTGCCCTGACGCCGATAAGCGCCAAGCGCACCGCCTACCACCCGAGCTGAACAGCTACGTGATCCCCGTCTTTCCCAGCTCGTTGCCSAGGGCCTTGGTAAAACCGACCACGCCGTGCTTCGACGCCGAGTACGGCGCCCCGAGTACGACGCCCTGTTTTCCGGCGGTGGACGCGATGTTCACGATCCGTCCCCACGGGCGGCCGCGCATGCCGCCGCGGCTGAGCACATCCCGGGTCATGAAGAAGACGCTGTTCAGATTTGTGTTTATAACGTCGAGCCACAGGTCGTCCGTGATGTCTGCGGTGGTTCCCCCGCCGCTTCGGCCCGCGTTGTTCACCAGGATGTCGATCGGTCCCCACCGGTCGGCGACCGTCGTGACGAAGGCCGCGACCTGCGTGGCGGAGCGCACGTCGCAGACGAGCCCGTTGACGTCGAGGCCTTCCCCGCGCAGTTGTTTGACCGTGAGCTCCACGTTCGCGACGTCGCGTGCACAGAGGAAGACCCGGTTGCCGCCACGGGCCAGGGCTCGGGTGACGGCCAGTCCGATCCCGCTGGTGGCTCCGGTGACCACTGCCACCCGTGGCTGGGCGCCCGGCGGCTGGTTTGCTGGCATGGTTCCTCCCTTGGTGGTGGGGCCGGCGCGGCCGCAGCCTGACAGGCCCGACTCGGATCGTGTGGACGCGTGCCGCCGTGGACGCCGTCTCAGAGCAGGCGGTCCGCGTCCGCGCCGCCGCCGACCACGACGCCGCCGCTGCCGACATTGACAAGCTCGAGCAGCTCCCGGGGCGTCCGCGCGCTCGTCGCGGCGTCGTCGGAAAGCTTCACCCCGTACTCGTTGGCAATCCGGGACGTCGTTTCCAGAAGGGCCAGAGAGTCGTATCCGAGGCTTTCGAACGACGTGTCCAGGATGTCGCCGTCGAGATCGATCCCCTCCTCGGCGCCGGCACCCTCGCGAAGAACACGTCGCAGATCATCGATAGTCATTGGCCGGGAATTCATGGTCGCCTCCGCACAGATCGTCGGTCATTCCGGTACCGGGCCGCGGGAGTCGGCTCGGGTGAGGTCGGTGCCACCCGCGCTGTGGACGGAGCGGGCGACCAGCGCCGAGTTGAAGCCGCCGTGCCCCCTGGCGAGCACGAGCGCCGTGCCGACCGGGCCGGGTCGGGGCGTGGTCACCAGGTCGATCCCGTGCTCCGGGTCGACGGTCACGTTCACAGTCGGCGGGATGACGGAGTCCCGCATGGCCAGCAGCGCACCGACCACGTCAAGCGCCCCCGCACCGGAGTACAACCGCCCGGTCATCGTCTTCGGCGCGGTGACCGCGACACCCCGTCGCCCGAACACCCCTCGGATGGCTTCCGCCTCGGCCCGGTCGAGCTCGGGTACCGCGGCCGCGTCGGCAAACACCACGTCGACGTCGGCCGCCGACACCCGCGCGTCCGCCAGGGCCAGCTCGATGGCGCGCGCGAGGCCGGGGACGCGCATGGTGCCGGGCCGTGGGTCGAAGGTGGCCGCGTACCCGGTGATCTCGCCGTAGATACCACTGACGCCCCGATCCCGGGCAGAGCGGGCGTCTTCCAGGACGAGGAGCGCCCCGCCTTCGCCCGGAACGTGCCCGCGGGCCCGCCGGTCGAACGGCACGAACGCGGACACCGGATCGTCATCGGTGCTGAGCCGGCCGCTGGTCAGCTGGGCAACCCAGCCCCAGGGGCAGATCGAGCTGTCCACCCCGCCGGAGACGATCACCCTGGCGCCTCTCCGGATCTGGCGCCTGGCCTGAGCGATTGCGTCCAGACCCCCGGCCTGGTCGCTGACGATCACGCCGCCGGGGCCGCGCAGGCGGTGCCGGATCGATATCTGGYCGGTGTTGACCGCATAGAACCAGGCGAAGGACTGGTAGGCGCTGAGGGTCTGTTGCATTGCGGGATGGCAGGGCATGGTTGACCCTGTCGAGTGTGTGATCAGATCGCGAGGGTGAGCTCGGTGAACGCGGCTGTCAGCC
>NZ_MAQZ01000025.1:0-65014 GCF_001756285.1 Frankia sp. CgMI4 | reverse complement strand
CGATCTGTGCGGCAAGACGGTCGAAAGCGGACTGCTCGACTCGGGCACCCACCAGATCGCCACCGTGCTGTTCCGTCAGATCACCCGGGTGAAGGGAGCGGGCTGCGTCGTCCGTCCGGTGACCGGGAACCGGATAACCGAGGCGCTCCAGAAACTTCACTCCACCGGCGTGGATCACGCCGACGCGGTCCTGTGGGCGGCGGGCGCTCCCACGATGGCGGTCCAGGAATATAACGACAGCTACCAGAAGATCAAATTCGTGCCACTCGACGACTGGCAGTCGGCGATCCAGCGGGACTGGTACTCCCAGTACCTCGATGTCGGAGCCAACGTCTTCACAAGGGCCGCTATCGAGCCGGGTGACTACAACCTCATCCCGTCCCAGCCGACAGCGACCCTCGCGGTGCCGAACGGCATCGTCGCCAGTAGGTACGCCGATCCCGCGCTGGTCGAGTTCGCCGCCTGGATGATGGACGAGCACTCCGCCGAGTTCAAGGCCACCCTGTGGGCCACTCATCAGGCGCAGGCGCAGGCGCGCCGCCTCGGTTTCGCGACTCCCGGCTCCTTCATCGCGACCAACATCTGCCGGTACGTCCCGCTACATCCGGCGGCGGAGAGATACTATACACATGCGCTCGGTTATCCGACGGGATGCCCGGCCCCGACCCCCTGACCTCCGGTTCACTTGTTGACCCATCAAGAGGGTGGCCCGTAGCGTCGATCCGGGCAGGCGCCAGGCAACGGGCAGGGCGGTACCGGGCAGGGCGACGGTCGATCCGCCGTCATTGTGATGGTTGTGACGAGGGAGAACCCATGGAGAACGCAGTCATCGTCGATGGGGTACGCACGGCGTCGGGACGGGGCAAGCCGGGTGGGGCGCTGTCCGAGACCCATCCGGTGGAGCTGCTGGCCACCGTGCTGAAGGCACTGATCGCCCGTAACGACCTTGATCCGGCGCTGGTCGACGACGTCATCGCCGGGTGTGTTGACCAGGCCGGCGAGCAGGCCGTCAACATCGGGCGCACCGCGGTGCTGTCGGCCGGGTTCCCCGAGTCGGTGCCGGCCACCACGATCGACCGCCAGTGCGGCTCGAGCCAGCAGGCCGCCCATTTCGCCGCGCAGGGGGTGCTCGCCGGCGCCTACGACATCGTCATCGCCGCCGGGGTGGAGTCGATGAGCCGGGTGCCGATGGGCTCCACCACTTTCGGCAAGGACCCCAACGGCCCGAGCCTGCACGCCCGCTACCCGGAGGGCCTGGCCCACCAGGGCATCGGCGCGGAGCTCGTCAGCGCCCGATGGAAGATCAACCGGGAGGACCTGGACATCTTCTCCGCGCGGTCGCACCAGCTCGCGGCGGCCTCCGTCGCGGCGGGGGACTTCGCCGGGGAGATCGTCCCGGTCGAGATCACCCTTCCGGACGGCACGACAGCCCAGCACACCGTGGACGAGACGGTCCGAGCGACCACGACCGTCGAGACGCTGGCGAAGCTCAAGCCGTCCTTCTACACCGAGGCGTACGCCGCCCGCTTCCCGGAGATCACCTGGAACATCACCCCGGGTAACTCCTCCCCGCTGACCGACGGCGCCTCGGCCGTCCTGATCATGAGCGAGACCAGGGCGAACAAGCTCGGCCTGCGGCCACGGGCCCGGTTCCACACGTTCGCGCTCGCCGGGGACGACCCGTTGCTCATGCTGACCGCGCCGATCCCGGCAACCCGCAAGGCGCTCAAGCGCGCCGGTCTGAGCATCGACGACATCGACGCCTTCGAGGTCAACGAGGCGTTCGCGCCCGTGCCGCTCATGTGGGCCCGCGACACCGGTGCCGACCCGGCGAAGCTCAACCCGCGCGGGGGCGYCATCGCGCTGGGCCACCCGCTGGGCGGATCGGGCACCCGCCTGCTCACCACGATGCTCAACTACCTGGAGGCCACCGGCGGCCGTTACGGCCTGCAGACGATGTGCGAGGGCGGCGGCATGGCCAACGCCACCATCATCGAACGGCTCTGACCTCCACCGGCCGACCTCCACCGGCCGATCCGCCGGTATCGGCCTAGCCGGTATCGGTCCACTGGTCCGCGCCCGGTGCACCGTGGGAGCCGGCCCTCACGCCGTGAACGCGGCCACGGTGAGCTGCCGCACGGCGGGATCCCGGCATGCCTGCGTGTCCGGGCCGCTCAGCCGCAGCGCCTCGGTGTTCCCCGGCGGGTACACGCGCAGCGCGGCGACCGGCGCGGTCCCCGAGGGAGGCGTGCAGCTTTCCGCYACGCCGAGATGCAGGATGCGCAGGACCGCCGTCGCGGCACCCCCGGGCACGAGCCGCACCGGCGCGCCCGCCGGCCCCGTGTGCTCCGCCGCCGCGCCCACCTGCCGGCCGGCCGCGTCCACGAACGACACGCCGGGGAATCCGCGTACCACGCAGGGGCTGTGACCGATGTTGGTCAGGACCAGCCGTTCGTAGTCGCTGCCCGCGGTTCCCTGGCGGTCGACGCTGCTCAGAGCGAGCTGAGCGGTCCGGCACCGGGCCGCCACGGACGTCGCCGGAGCCGCCACCGCGGTGGCGGTACCCCCGCCGCCCGGGCCCGCGCCGCATCCGGCGACGAAGATCGACGTCGCGGCCAGGGCGAGTACCGCCGGAAGAGCCCTCCCACGAGACCTGTGCATGACGACCTCCTCGTCGCGCGGCGAGCCGGCTTGCCGGCAAGCCACCCGGTGATGTCACCTACTCCCTTCCCACTGCTACCCTCCGTGACACCGTCGGAGATCCGTCATACCGGGCTCCAGCGCTCTTGTTCTCATCGGCGCGTCCGGTTCCTCACCATCGCGTCCGGCCCACGCCCGCCGATCGACCTTTCTCCAGTACCGGRCCTGCCGGGCCACGGCACCGGACTGGCTGACTGGCTGGCCGGCCGGCCCACACAGTGATCTTCTACCGAGGCCCACTCGGGGTCTGGACCGTGCGCCAACCAGAGGTCATCGTGAAACGGACGGGCTATGAAGCGCGTTGTTGCCGCGTGACGGGGTAGRCCCGCGGGCCGGGTCGTCCCGCACCGACCGGAAGGGATCATGAAAGTCTCCGAAGACGCCGGATGTAGTTCCGGCCGACCCACGCGCGAAGAAGCGCCCGCGGGGGTCGACCGATGATCGAGGCGCTTCTGTTGGTACTCAGCCTGGTGCTCGTGGCCGCCTGCGGCGTTTTCGTCGCGGCCGAGTTCGCTTTCGTCACGGTGGACCGGCCCTCGGTGGAGCGGGCCGCCGAACGCGGTGATCGGGGCGCCCGCGGGGTGCTCACCGCGCTGCGCGGTCTGTCCACCCAGCTGTCCGGCGCCCAGCTCGGGATCACCGTCACCAACCTGATGATCGGTTTTCTGGCGGAGCCCGCCATCGCACGGCTGCTCGAGGGGCCGATCACCTCGCTCGGCGCCTCGGACGGGCTCGCCCGGGCGGCGTCGGTGGCGATCGCTCTGGTCCTCGCGACGGGCCTGACGATGGTGTACGGCGAGCTGCTCCCGAAGAACCTGGCGATCGCCCATCCCCTCGGCACCGCGTTGGCGGTGCAGGCTCCCCAGCGTGCCTTCACGAAGGCCACCGGCCTGCTGATCCGCTCGCTGAACATCACGGCGAACGCGGTGCTGCACCGCCTCGGCATCTCRCCACGCGAGGAGCTGGCCTCGGCCCGTTCGGCTCAGGAGCTGTTCTCCCTCGTCGGGCGGTCCGCCGAGCACGGCACCCTCTCCCACGAGACGGCGACGCTGGTGCAGCGCTCCCTGCTGTTCGGTGACCGGACCGCCGAGGACGTCATGACACCCCGGATGCGCATGCGCACCATCCACGCCGACGAACCGGTCAGCGAGGTCATCACCCTCACCCGGCGCACCGGGCACTCCCGCTTCCCGGTACTCGGCACGGACAGCGACGACGTCGTGGGCCTCATCCACGTGAAGAACGCGGTCGCCGTCCCCGAAGACGCCCGGGACCATACCCCGGTACGCGACGTGATGGTCCCGCCGGTGACCGTGCCCTCGACGATCCTRCTCGACCCCCTGCTGGAGACACTGCGTGCCGGCGGCATGCAGATAGCGATCGTGGTTGACGAGTTCGGCGGCACCGACGGGCTGGTCACCGCCGAGGACCTCATCGAGGAGATCGTCGGCGACGTCGTCGACGAACACGACCGGGTCAGCCCGCGCGCCCTGCGCCGGCGGGACGGCAGYTGGCTGCTCTCCGGCCTGCTGCGCCCGGAGGAGGCCCGCAACGTCACGGGGATCGACATCCCCGCGGACGACACCTACCAGACCCTGGGCGGTCTGATGGCCCGGGCGCTGGGACGCATCCCCCGGGCGGGCGACACGGCGGCCGTGGAGGGCGTGCGGTACACCGTCGAGCGGATGGACGGCCGGCGGGTCGACCGGATCCGTCTGGGCCCGATCGCACCGACGGACGCCACGCCGGAGACGGATGCGGATCCACCGGTCGCGGACCCCGCGGATCGCCGCCCCGGCGCAGACCCGGCAGACCCGGCAGACCCGGCAGACCCGGCAGACCCGGCAGACCCCGCAGACCCCGCAGACCCGGCAGACCCGGCCGCCGAGGGGGCCGAGGAGGCCGAGACCGCCTCGGCCGGAAGGGCGGGGTGGGGATGACCGACCTGCTGGCGATCGTCGCCACCGTCGTCCTGCTGGCGCTGAACGCGCTGTTCGTCGGGGCCGAGTTCGCGCTGATCTCGGCCCGGCGGTCGAACTTGGAGCCGATGGCCGAGGCGGGCTCACGACTGGCAAAGATCACCCTTGGGGCGATGGAGAACGTCTCGTTGATGCTCGCCGGGGCGCAGCTTGGCGTCACCGTCTGCACCCTGGGCCTCGGCGCTCTCGGGGAACCGGCGGTCGCGCATCTGCTCCGCGGGCCGTTCGAGGCGGYCGGGATGCCCTCCGCCCTGCTGCACCCGGTGGCCTTCGCCATCGCGCTGGGCCTGGTGACCTTCCTGCACGTGGTCGTCGGCGAGATGGTCCCGAAGAACATCGCGCTGGCGATGCCGGAGCGTGCGGTCCTGCTGCTCGCCCCGCTCCTGGTCGGAGTCGTCCGAGGCGGCAAGCCGGTCATCGCGCTGCTCAACACGATCGCGGCCGTGTCGTTGCGGCTCGTCGGTGTCGAACCGAAGGACGAGATCGCGAGCGTCTTCACCCGCGACGAGGTCGCCGGACTCATCGAGGAGTCGCATCGGGAGGGTCTGCTCGCCGAGGACGAGCACGACCTGCTGACCGGGGCGCTGTCGTTCGAGGAACGCACCGCGCGTGCCGTCCTGCTCCCGCCGGACGGGCTGGTCACCGTGTCCCCGGCGGTCACTCCCCGGCAGGTCGAGCAGCTCGCCGCGCGCACCGGATTCACCCGCTTCCCGGTGCGGGACCCCGAGGGCGGGCTGATCGGCTACCTGCACCTCAAGGACGTGCTGGAGACCCGGYCGGAGCGGCGGTCCAGCTCGRTCGCGGCCAAGTGGATCCGGCCGCTGGYCCGGGTCGGCGCCGACGACAACCTGCGGACGGCACTGGCGACAATGCAGCACTCCGGCGCGCATCTGGCCAGGGTCACCGACGCCGACGGTACGGTCCTCGGGCTCGTCGCGCTGGAGGACATCCTGGAGGAGCTGGTCGGGGAGATCCGCGACGACGCCGTTCGCACGGCCGTGGTCCCCACCCACCAGCCCGCCTGAACCGTCCGGTCCCGTATCTCCCGTATCTCCCCGGCTACCTTGCCTATCCAGGCCTATCCAGAGGCTTTTGTGCCTGATTTATCCCTCTGGATAGGCAAGGTGGGGATCAGCGGCGGGGGTCCCGGGCGACGATGACCGCCATCGACGGCGCCCACCAGTAGCTGCAGTCCGCCGGCGGCTGCAGGCCGTCAACGACGCGCACGCTGAAGGTGCGGAAGTAGCGGAGCAGGGCCCGCTGATGCCGCCGGGACACCGAGTCGATCTCGTTCGAGTAGTAGGTGAACGAACCGCCGTCGGCCAGGTGGTCGGCGGCGTGCGCGAAGAAGTGCTCGGCGAAGGTGGAACTGCGCACGAAGTACTCGTCGACCTCGGTCTCGTCAAGGGGGTAGGTGTCAAAGAGGATGCCGTCGAACCGGCCGAGGCCGGGCATGGTCTCCTGCCAACGCCCGGTGACGATCTCCACCCCGCGGCGCCCCGCGGGGCGGGCCCACTGCTCGGCGACGCGCACCGTGGCCGGGTTCGCCTCGATGATCGTGTGCCGGGCCGGACCGATCTCCTGGACGAACCCGGCGGACAGGCCCAGGCCGAACCCGACCTCGAGGACGGTACCGCCCGGCCGGGTCACCTCGGCGGCCAGCGCCCGCATCAACGGCGCCTCCCAGGTCTGCATCACCTCCTGGCCGGAGACGAGCAGCGTGCCGTCGACCACCGCGGGGACCGCCGCGTCGATGGCTGTGTCGATCGTCGGACGAGGCGCYCCGGCCACCATCGTGCCGGCCGTCTCATCCAGCGCGCTGAGATCGGCGACGAACTCGTCAAGGGCCCGGTCGAGCAGCAACCGCCGTGGCTCCTCGGAGACCGGGGCGAGCAGGGAGCGCGAGGTCGGGGTCAGTGTCACGTCGAACTTCGCCGCACGGCGGAGCACAGGACCTCCCAGATCATGCATCTTTGCCGGTATTGCGCTATGTTCCATCCATACTGGTTCTGTCCATACTGCGATCTTCCATCCCTTACTGCGATACTCGGCCTGTGCACCCGCACCCGTCCAGGCATCCGCCATATCTGAGAGGRTCGCCGGTCTCGGCGCACCTTGGGAGCGGGGCACGGTGACGGGGACGACGCCACCTCCGCTGCCCGGCGACGCCGTGCRCCCGCTTCAGCTGACCGATCCGCGGCGGCTCGGGGTCTACCAGGTGATCGGCCGGCTCGGGCAGGGCGGCATGGGCACCGTCTTCCTCGGCCGGGCACCCGACGGAAGCGCCGTCGCGATCAAGATGATCAGGCCGGAGCTCGCGCAACGGCCCGAATTCYGCGCCCGGTTTGCCCGCGAGGCCGAGAGTGCTCGTCGGGTCCGCCGGTTCACCACGGCCGCCGTGCTGGACGCTGATCCGTACGGGCCCCAGCCCTATCTCGTGACCGAGTTCGTCGAGGGTCCGACGCTGTCGAGGCGCGTCTCCGTACGGGGGCCGCTGCGGCCCGCCGATCTCGAACAGCTCGCGGTCAGCGTGACGACCGCCCTGAGCGCCATCCACGCGGCCGGGATCGTGCACCGCGACCTCACCCCCGGCAACGTCCTGCTGTCCCCGGTCGGCCCCAAGGTGATCGACTTCGGCCTGGCCCGCGAGTTCAACGCGGACACCGACCTGAGCCACAACGTCCGGCACGCCATCGGTACGCCCGGTTACATGTCCCCGGAGCAGATCCTCGACGCACCGATCACCTCGGCGGTCGACATCTTCGCCTGGGGCGCCGTCATAATCTTCGCCGCCACCGGGCACGCSCCGTTCGGCACCGGTCGCATCGACGCCATTCTCTACCGCATCGTCAACGAGCCGCCGCGGCTCGACGGAGTTGGCGGCGAGTTGCGCAACCTCGTCGAGATCGCGATGGCGAAGGACCCGGCGGCCCGGCCGAGCGCGGAGGAGCTGCGGACGGCGCTGATCGGCGGGGGTACCCTCCCCGCGCGCCCGGAGCCCGGCTCCATACCGTCCGGACCGCCCGGCGCCGGGCCCACCGGACGTGCCCGCCGCTGGGCTCGGCGCCGGCCGTCAGGCGCCGCGGGGTCGGCGCCCAGGTCGGAGCCGCCGCCCCGCGGCACGGGCAGCACCGGCAGCACCGGCAGCACCGGCGGTACCGCCGCGAACGTGGCGGACATGCCCGTCACCCAGCTGTCCCCGCCGCCTGTCGCCTCGCCGCCGCCGATCCCAGCCCGGACCCCGCCGCCGATACCGGCCCGGACCTCCCCGCCGCGTGGACAGCCCGGGTCGGTACCCCCGCATCCAGCAGGAACCCCACACCCGCCGGCACCCAGCCCATCACCGGCCCCATCCAGGCTGCGGTGGTCTCGGACGGCACTGCTCGTCGCCGGACTCGCCATCGCGATCACCGCCGCAACGGTGCTGATCATCGTGCCGCGCGGCGGTGGCCCGTCGCCGGTGTCGGCGGCCGACCGCGCGTCCATCTCGTCGCGCCTGGCCGCGGACGCGGCGGCCCAGCGGGCCCGGCAACCGGACCTGGCCGGCCGGCTGAGCCTCGCGGCCTACCGGATCGCCCCGACGGAGGCCGCGCGCGCGGCCGTCCTCGCGTCCTTCGCCCAGTCCACCGCCGCGCGGATCCCCGCCGGCCCCGCGGCCTTCTCCGACATCGCGCTCAGCCCGGACGGCACGACCCTCGCCGGCACCGACGACACCGGCAGCCTCCACCTCTGGAAGGTCGACGCTGCCGGCCGGCCCACCGCCACCACCGGGGGCTCCGCGAACGACCATGCRCACGGCGTCGTGTTCGACCGCTCGGGCACCCGACTCGCGACGGGTGGGGAGACCGACGCCGGCCGGCTATGGGACATCGCCGATCCGGCGCGCCCCCGGCCGCTCAGCACGCTCGACCCCCAGGCCACGCCGGTCCATCGGCTCGCGTTGTCGAGCAGCGCGCATCTGCTCGTCACCGCCGGCGAGGACTGGTCGGTGGGGCTGTGGGACGTCGCCGACCCGGCGCGGCCCGTCTCGATCCAGTTGCTGATCGGCCGCGCCGGGCCGGTGACGGATGTGGCACTGCGGCCGGACGGCGCCGTCCTCGCCATCGCCGGCGCCGGCGGCCCCGTGCAACTGTGGAACGTCCGCGACCCCCGCAGGCCCGTCCAGACGGCCTCGGTGCCCGGCCACACCGGTGCGGTGAACACCGTCGCGTTCAGTCCGGACGGACGGCGGCTGGCCACCGGCGGCGACGACCGGATCCTGCAGGTCTCCGACGTCGGCGATCCCGACCATCCGCGGGTCCTGCGCCGGCTGTCCGGCCACACCGCCCCCGTCGCCGCCGTCGCCTTCACCACCGACGATCATCTGGTGAGCGCGGACGGCGGTGGCGCGGTCGCCTACTGGGACCTCTCCGCCCCCACACCCCCGATGACCCCCCTGGGCGTCCTGGACGCACCCGCCCGGGCGGTGGCCGGGACCGGCACCGAGACCGTCGCGCTGACCACCGACAAGGGGTCGGTCCTCCTCGGGACGCTCGACCCGGCCAGGCTGCGCCGGCTGGCCTGCGCCAAGCCGGGCGCGGCCCTGAGCCCGGCCGAATGGAGCCGGCTCGTTCCCCGCCTCCCCTACACCGACTCCTGCTCCGGTTAGGACCGCTCCCCGGTCCGGTTAAGGCCCGTTCTCCCGCTCCGGTGCGGACCGCTCCCCGGCGCCGTCCGGCACGTCACGCCCCGGGGCCCGGCGACGCCGACAGCCGAGCTCACCCGCACGCCCGGTCCTCACCCGCGGCCGCTCGCAGGTGACCGCCCCCGCACGCGGGGGCGGTCGGGGGCGGGGGCGGCTAGGCCGGTACGGGTCCCACGCCGGCCGTCAGGCTCGCGAGCTTGGCGACGTTCTCCCCGACCGTGTCGTCGTTGCGGGGGACGTAGTGCGCGTCGAAGGCGATCTTCCGGCCGTTCGCCAGGTAGTAGCGCAGGAAGGCGGCGGTCGCTGGCCGGCGCAGGGCGTCCGTGCGGGCGTAGACGAACAGCGGCTTGCACAGCGGCAGGTAGAGGCCGGTACCGACCGACACGGCGTTCGGCGCGACGCACCCGTCACCATTGTTGATTTCGACACCGCGCAGCTTGGTGCCGAAGGTCTCGTAGGTGGGGAAGTCGAGGTAGCCGATGGCCGAGCGGTCGGCGGCCACGTCGTTGGCGACCCCGCTGAGATCGGTCTGCCGGTAGTCGCGGGACCGGTCACTGGCGTCACTGATCGTGGCGTTGAACACCTGCGCCTGCACGGAGCCGCGCGGCGGCCCGACAAACGTGATCGGCTCGTCCGGGAACGACGGGTCGATCTGGCTCCACCGGGTGACGGCGGAACCGGCCCCCCACACCTGCTTGACCTGCTGCAGGGTCAGACAGTGCAGCCAGGTGTTCCGCGGGTTGACCACGATCGGCAGGGTGTGGTGCGCCACCTCGAACCCGACGACCTTCTTCTCGCAGTCGGGGTTCTTGATGAACCCGGGATTGAGTTCGAACGAGGCGTCGGCGATGTCGGCCTTGCCGCTGCACAGCGCGGCGAAACCGTCCTCGGTCGTCGTGGACTCGATGCTGACGGTGACGTTGCGCTGGACCTGACGAAATTCGTTATAGGCGGTCTCGGTAATCGGGGCGACCTCCGAGGATCCCGCCACCCGGACGAGGTTCGCGGCGGAGGCGGGTGGCCCGGTCGGGCCGGTGGCGGATGGGGCCGGCGACGCGGTGACCGCCGGGGCGGCCACCGCATCCGCCCCGGAGCCCGCCCCGGAGTCACGGCCGGTCAGCACCACGGCGAAGGTCGTCCCGAGAGCCAGGAAGAGGACCACGACAATGGCGGCGACGACCGCGGCCCGCCGGGAGCCGAAGATTCCCCGGCCGTCCCCGGCGGAGGCACCGTGCGGGCCGCCCACACCGCCCGTCGAGAAGTCCGAGGGCAGGTCGAGCTTCCCCGGCGGCCCGAGCAGAACGTGGTCCCGATCGGCGCCCACCGTCATGAGGCCGGGTGGGATCCGGTGACCGGACGTGTCGGACGGGCCCGGCCCGCCGACGACGATCCCCGGCGGCGGGGAATCCGCCGCGCCACCCGAGGAGATCATCGTGTCGTCCCCGGCGCCCAAGCCGTGCGGCGCGGAGCCGTCCGGGCCGCTGAGCACCGTCGCCGCGGCCGTCACGCCGTCCGCCTCCGGCACGCCTCGGATCCCGGCCGGACCCGCCGCGCCCGCGAACCCCCTCGGCCCGGACAGCCCCCTCGGCCCGGACAGGAAGGGCGGCCGCGAGACCAGGTCCGCGGCGTCCGGCGGCCGGATCACCGCGGTGACGTCGGAGGGTTCCTGAGCAGAGGGTTCCTGGGCGTCACCGACCTCGCCCGACGCGCCGAAACCGCCGGCGGTCACCGCCCCGACGGCTCCAAAGGCCGCGGGCGCACCCGGAACACCCGGAACACCCGGAACACCCGGTGCACTCCCGGCGCCGACGGYGCCGAACCGGTCAGCGAGGTCGGCGGCGAGCAGTGCCGCGCCCATCGCCACATCCGCGTCCGAACCGTGGTCGATCCGGCCGATCCCGCTGAAGGTCTCCCGCAGCCGGCGGGCCACCAGCGGAAGGTGGGAGATCCCGCCGGACAACAGGATCCGGGACAGCTCGGCGGAGGTCACCGGCACCGAGCGGAGCGCCCGGCGAAAGGTCATGATTGTGTCATCGACAATCGGGCCGATGAGGGTCTCCAGCTCCGCCCGGCTCAGCGTGACGAAGGTATCGGCTCCGGGAAGGGAGACCGGAACGTCAACCTCGTCCTCACCGGAAAGGATCTCCTTCGCCTGCGCGCATTCCCGCCGCAGCCTGCCGAGCGCGGTCCGGATCATCGGGTCGGAACGGTCGAGCGCCGCACGCTCGACACCCGCGCCGGTCAGCACCCGGTCGACCAGGAGCTCGTCGAGCTCGAGGCCGGCGCCGTGGCRCAGACCCGCGGCCAAGCCGAGCAGCTGGAACCCGAACGGCGAGAAGGACAGGATCCCCGTGTCGAGGAAGCCGGCGCCGAAGTCGTACCATCCGACCAACTCGACGGTCTGGGTCGAGGAGCCGTGAGACAGCAGGGTTCCGATCGCGTCGGCGGCCGGGAACGCCGCGACGGGCACCGTGACATCGGAGAGCTGGCTCACGGCGTCCGCGAACACCTCGCGCCGGGCCGCCGACCAGAACGTCGGGAACGTCACGACGACCTGGTCCGGTTCCGACCCGAGCTGCTCGGTGGCGGCCGTGACGAGGTAGGACACCAACCGGGCAATCAGCCCCTCCCGGCTGTAGGCGGCACCCCCGAGCAGAACGGGACCGCTGTCCCCGAGCGGGCGCAGGAGGTCGGTTGCGGCACGCTCGGGGTCGACCAGCGACCGGCGGTCCGCCGAGCGCGCGAACTGCAGGCCACCGGCCGGGGCGGCGTAGATCACCGACGGCAGGCGACGCTGACCGCTCAGTTCGAGCACGCGGGGCCAGCCTCCGTCCGCCACCCCGACGATCGTGTTCGCGGACCCGAGGTCGATACCCAGCTGATAGCTCACCGCGTCTCCCGAAACCCACGCGATCATCACGGCGACCGGAGCCACGGTACTCCGCTCGGCCGCCGGAGATCCTTCCACTCCCGTTACCACGATCATCGTAGACGTTTGACCAGGCAATATTTGTGTCCGGGAGCGGACAAAATATTTCCGGCTCCCGTTGAGCCGGTGAGCAGGTCCCTGAGTTGCCGAATGGTGCCGGACGGTGCCGAATGGTGCCGAGCCCCGGCCCGACCGGCCTGCCGTGGGCGGAACTGTGGAGGGTTAGGCACAGTCCAGCGGCCGTGGGCCGTTCCTAACCCTCCACACTTTTCCGTCGTGGCTTTCCGTCGCGGCTTTCCGCGGCGTCGGAGGGTGCCGCGGCCCGGCCCTCGTGGGCGGCCAGGCCATCATGYGCGGCGAGGATGGCGTCGGCGGCCAGGCTCGGGGGGAGGGTGCCGTCGCGGACCCGCCGTTCAAGGTCCGGAGTGATCTCGCGGACCCCCGGATCGGCCCGCAGGCCCGCGAGCAGCCGATCGTGGACCATCGCCCACATCCAGTCGACCTGCTGGCGGCGGCGGCGGGCGGCGAGTTCGCCGGAGGCGTCGAGGGTGTCCTGATGCTTGACGATCTGCGCCCAGACAGTGTCCAGCCCCGTCCGCTCCACCGCGCTGCACGTCAGCACCGGGGTGTTCCAGTCCCGGAGACCGGCGGGGCCCTGCAGCAGCCGCAGCGCGCCGGCGAGTTCCCGGGCGGCACGGCGGGCGTCGAGCTCGTGCGGCCCGTCGGCCTTGTTCACCGCGATGACGTCGGCGAGCTCCAGCACCCCCTTCTTGATGCCCTGGAGCTGATCCCCCGTGCGGGCCAGGGTCAGGAACAGGAAGGTGTCGACCATGTCGGCGACGGTCGTCTCCGACTGGCCGACGCCGACCGTCTCGACCAGGACAACGTCGTAGCCCGCCGCCTCCATGACGACCATCGCCTCGCGGGTCGCCTTGGCGACGCCACCGAGCGTCCCCGCGGTGGGCGAGGGCCGGATGAACGCCGCCGGATCGGTGGACAGCGCCGCCATCCGGGTCTTGTCCCCCAGGATGCTGCCGCCGGTACGCGTCGAGGAGGGGTCGACGGCGAGCACCGCCACCTGGTTTCCCTTCCCGGTGAGCATGGTGCCCAGCGCGTCGATGAACGTCGACTTGCCCACCCCGGGCACCCCGGTGATGCCGATCCGACGGGCCTTGCCCGCGTGCGGCAGCAACGTCACCAGCAGCTGCTGCGCGAGCTCCTGGTGGTCGGGCCTGGTGGACTCGACGAGGGTGATGGCCCGCGCGATCCAGGTCCGCGACGAGGCCAGCACCCCGTCGGCGTACTCACCCGGATCGATCGGTCGTCGGGTCACCATGCCGGATACCATGCCGGATCTGCCGTCACTCGGGGCGGGTCAGGCCGCGGGGTGAGCGGGGTGAGCGGGGTGACCGAGCTGGGCCGACAGGGTCGCGAGCAGGTCCAGCGCGGCGTCGGCGATGACCGTGCCGGGCGGGAAGATCGCGGCGGCGCCGGCGGCCCGCAGCTCGTCGAAGTCGCCGGGAGGGATGACCCCGCCGACCACGATGAGGATGTCGGGCCGATCGAGCGCGGCGAGCTCCTCGCGCAGCGCGGGCACCAGGGTGAGGTGGCCGGCGGCCAGCGAGTTGACGCCGATGATCTGGACGTCCGCCTCGACGGCCTGGCGGGCGACCTCGGCCGGGGTCTGGAACAGCGGGCCGACGTCCACGTCGAAGCCGAGGTCGGCGAACGCGGTGGCGATCACCTTCTGGCCGCGGTCGTGACCGTCCTGGCCCATCTTCGCGACCAGGATCCGGGGCCGGCGACCCTCGGCGCGTTCGAAGGCGGCGGCGGCCTCGCGGGCGGCGACGATGTTACCGGCGGGTCCCGCCTCGTCCCGGTACACCCCGGAAATGGTACGGATCTGGCCCGCGTGACGCCCGTAGACCTTCTCCAGCGCGTCGGAGATCTCCCCGACCGTCGCCTGAGCCCGGGCCGCGTCGACGGCGAGCGTCAGCAGGTTCTGCTCCAGCCCGGGGCCGCGGCGCCCGTCGCGGGCCGCGTCGGCCGCCGCGGTCAGGGCGTGCAGCGCCGCCTCCACCGCGGCCGGGTCACGGTCGGCGCGCAGCCGGCGCAGCTTCTCGATCTGCTCGGCGCGCACCGCCGAGTTGTCGACCTTGAGCACCTCGATGCCCTCGTCCGCGTCGACGCGGTACTTGTTCACTCCGATCAGCGGCTGGCGGCCGGAGTCGATGCGGGCCTGGGTGCGGGCGGCGGCCTCCTCGATACGCATCTTCGGGATCCCAGCGTCGATGGCCTGCGCCATGCCGCCCGAGGCCTCGACCTCGTCGATGTGCTCCCAGGCCCGGCGGGCCAGGTCGTGGGTGAGCCGCTCGACGTAGTAGCTGCCGCCCCACGGGTCGATCACCCGGGTGGTGCCGGACTCCTGCTGCAGCAGCAGCTGGGTGTTGCGGGCAATACGGGCCGAGAAGTCCGTCGGCAGGGCCAGCGCCTCGTCGAGGGCGTTGGTGTGCAGCGACTGGGTGTGCCCCTGGGTGGCGGCCATCGCCTCCACGCAGGTGCGCACCACGTTGTTGAACACGTCCTGGGCGGTCAGCGACCAACCCGAGGTCTGCGAGTGGGTCCGCAGCGACAGCGACTTGGCGCTCTTCGGGGTGAACTGGTTGACCAGCCGCGACCACAGCAGCCGGGCCGCGCGCAGCTTGGCGACCTCCATGAAGAAGTTCATGCCGATCGCCCAGAAGAACGACAGCCTTGGTGCGAACGCATCGATGTCCAGCCCCGCGCCCAGCCCTGCCCGGATGTACTCGACCCCGTCGGCCAGGGTGTAGGCGAGCTCCAGATCGGCCGTCGCCCCGGCCTCCTGCATGTGGTAGCCGGAGATCGAGATCGAGTTGAACCGCGGCATCCGCCGCGAGGTGAAGGAGAAGATGTCCGAGATGATCTGCATCGACGGCTGCGGCGGGTAGATGTAGGTGTTGCGGACCATGAACTCCTTGAGGATGTCGTTCTGGATGGTCCCGGCGAGCTGCCCCGGGGCCACCCCCTGCTCCTCGGCCGCGACGATGTAGAGCGCCAGCACCGGCAGCACGGCGCCGTTCATGGTCATCGACACGCTCATCTTGTCCAGCGGGATACCGTCGAACAGCTGGCGCATGTCGAGGATGGAGTCGATGGCGACGCCGGCCATGCCGACGTCGCCGGTGACCCGTGGGTGGTCGCTGTCGTAGCCGCGGTGGGTCGGCAGGTCGAAGGCGACCGACAGGCCCTTCTGCCCGGCGGCGAGGTTGCGCCGGTAGAAGGCGTTCGACGCGGCGGCGGTGGAGAACCCGGCGTACTGGCGGATGGTCCACGGCTGGGTGACGTACATCGCCGGGTATGGGCCGCGCAGGAAGGGCGCGATCCCCGGGTAGGTGCCCAGGAAGTCCAGGCCCGCGGTGTCGGCGGCGGTGTAGAGCGGCTTCACCGCGATGCCCTCGGGGGTATCCCAGGTCAGCGCGTCGGCGTCCTTGCCGGTCGCCGCCTCCAGGGCGGCCCGCCACTCACCCTCCGCCGTGTCCGCCCCGGCCGGCGTGGTGCCCAGCTCCACCGCGGAGAAGTCCGGGATCATCGTGGCACGTTGCGAGCTGTCCGTGGACATCAGGCCACCCCAACCTCGGCGAGCGCCGCCCGCAGCACGGCGACGGCGTCGCATCCAGTGAACACGTACCCGCCGATGCCCGCGGCGGCGTCGGTCCGCGCGCGCGCACCGGCCTGGCCCGCGAGCCACACCCGGCTCGCCCCGGCGGCCCGCAGCGCCTCGGCGACCGGCCCGGCGTGCTCGGCGTATACCTTGTCGGCCGAGCACAGACAGGCCACGGTGGCCCCGGAGGCGCTGAACGCCGCCGCGATCGACGCCGGGTCCGTGCCCGGGCCGGACGTCGGAGTCTCGAACCCGCCCGCCTGGAACAGGTTGGCGGCGAAGGTGGCGCGCGCGGTCGAGGCCGCCGCGCTGCCCAGGGTGGCCAGGAAGACCACAGGCCGGCCGCCCGTCGCCGCCAAGTGCGCGTCGGAACGGGCGCGCAGCTCCTCGAAGGTGAGGTCGTAGGTGACCTCCGGCAGCCCGGCGCCCACCGCCGTGGCGGCCTCCCCGCCGGCGCCGGCGGGGCTCGCGGCGGGCACGGGGCTCGCGGCGGGCACGGGGCTCGCGGCGGGCACGGCGGGCCGCTCGGGGAGCTTCTCGCCCAGGTTCGGGAACTCGCTCACCCCGGTGATCGGGTCCCGCCGGTGGGCGATCGCGTCGGAGCGCGTCGCCCAGGTGGCCGCGATCCGCTCGGCGACGAGCCCGGACCGCAGGCCGGCGACGATCCCGCCGGCCCGCTCGATCTCGGTGAACCAGGCCCAGGCCGCCTCGGCGAGCCCGGCGGTGAGCGACTCGACGTACCAGGAGCCACCGGCCGGGTCGGTCACCCGGATCAGGCTCGACTCCTCCTGCAGGAGGGCCTGGGTGTTGCGGGCGATCCGGCGGGAGAAGTCGTCGGACCGGCCGAGGCGCGTGTCGAACGGCAGGACAGTGACCGCGTCGGCGCCGCCGACACCGGCGCCGAAGCAGGCCAGCGTCGTGCGCAGCATGTTCACCCAGGGATCCCGGCGGGTCATCATCGCCGCCGAGGTGACCGCGTGCTGACGCTGGGCCCGGTCGGCCGGCTCAGCGCCGCACATCTCGGCGACCCGTGACCACATCCGGCGGGCGGCCCGCAGCTTCGCGATCGAGGAGAACTGATCGGCGGTGACCGCGTAGCGAAACTCGATCTGGGCGAGCGCCTCGGCAAGGCTCAGGCCGGCCTCGGTGAGCTCCCGCAGGTAGGTGACGCCGGTGGCCAGTGACGCCCCAAGCTCCTCGGCGTCACTGCCACCCGCGCGGTGGTACGGCTGGGCGTCGACGACGAGGGCGCGGATCCCGGGGAACTCCCGCACGCACCGGCCGGCGAGCGACACCGCCTCGGCGAGGCCCACCGGGCCGCCGGCCGGCAGGCCGGTCCGCGCGGCCAGACCGATCGGGTCGGCGCCGAGGCTGCCCGTGAGCTGCGAACCGGGCAGGCCGCGGGCGGCGACGAGGCCGAAGAACTCCTCGGCGGCCGCGGCGGTGAGCTCCCCCGCGTCCAGCACGATCGGCGCGAGGTCGAGGTAGACCTCGCGCAGCACCGCGCCGAGCCCGCCGATCGGCAGACCGGCGGGCCCCAGCCGCAGCCAGAGCGAGGTGGCGCCGTTCTCCAGATCGGCGAGGACCGCTTCGGCGGCGAGCGTGGCATCGGGGTTGTCATGCAGCGCGCGGACATCCCACCCGCCGGTGCCCGCGCCCTGCGCCCGCCCACCCCGCACGAACGGGGCGAACCCCGGCAGGCCCACCCCGCCGGCGGGGGTGTTCTCGGCGGTGTAGAGCGGACGGATCCGCAGACCGTCGTAGGTCCGCGTGGCCAACAGCTCCTCGACCTCGCCGGGAGTAGTCGCCTCGGTCGCCACGCCGGACTTGCGCAGCACCTGCAGGACGAGCGTCTGCCAATCGGCGCGCGTCGCCTCCGGAAAGTCTGAGGCCAGCGACAACCCGGCCGATGGAACGCTCATGTTCCGGATCGTAGGCCCGGGGGACCCAGGCGGCCTGGAATGTACTTCCCGTCACAACGCCTTGCGCGCGTTTCGCCGGATCGTGTCCCTGCTCACGATGCCCACAGYCGCTCAGCCACCGCGGCTGTGCCGGCGGCGGACGCCTCAGCGACCGCTCTGGACGCCTCGGCCCGCTCGGCCGCCCGCGCCGCCAGGACCCGGGTCACCGCCGAGACGACCCGCTCCGGATGCCAGGTCACGTCGGCCACGCTGAAGCGCAGCACCGTCCAGCGCAACGCGGCGAGGATGTTGCCGCGATGACGGTCCTGGTAGATCATCGCCGGCGGGCTGGTGGCCGAGAAGGTGTCCGCCTCCACGTCGAGTCGCTGCGCCGGCCAGGCGAGATCCAGCCGGGTGATGATCTGACCGGTCCCGTCCATGACCGGCCACTGCAATTCCACGGGCGCGAGCCCGTTGTCGGCCAACAGCAGCCGCAGCCGGGTCTCCAGGGGGGTCTCGGCCCGGCCGTCGGCCAGCGACCACCAGTCGGTCGTCTGCCGGAAACCGCGCCGCCCCTCGGCGGCCGCCCGTGCCCCCGCCAGGCTCGGCACCAGGCCGCGGTGCAGGGCTGCGTCCAGGTGGGCGACCGCCACCTCACGCGACTGGGCGGCCAGCACGAGATCCGCCAGCGTCCGCTCCGGCGAGGTGAGTGGGATCCCACCCAACTCGACGCGCTGGTCGACGTCGAGATCGCTGAAGTGCAGCCGGATCCCGCGCGGCTGGGCCCGGGTCTGCCGAGCCGGAAGAAGAAGGTGCACGGGTTCGGCGGAGCTTTCCGGAACCTCGAGCGGAAAACCGTGGAGCCGGGCGGCGGTGATCCCGCAGACGACGGCTCGGGGACGCCCGATGAGCGCGGCCCTTACCCGTGCCGAAAATGGCGAGAAGAAGACCGGGAGAATCGGCGTTGTATTTTCACCGCCGACGACCGACGCCGCGTGTCCGGGGCCCGCGGTGATGGCACCATGGCGCTTTCTTCGTCGGCGCGCGACGTCGTTCCGGACAAGTCCGGCGGATTCCTTCTCCCGGATTTCAGAATGCTCGGCGCGCCGCCGGTCCCCCGGCCGCGGGACGTCGTTGACGGAGCCGGGGAGCTCCGTCGGGCCGAGAGGTACGACGAAGACACCGCGCACCGGATGGCTCCACTGGCCAGAGTGGACGAGCTGGCGCAGCTGGCCGCGGGTCAACCCAGCGGCCATCGCCTGCCGGTAGGTGATCGCACCCCCCTGGCGACCGGCGATGCGGACCGCGGGGTCGAAACCGGGATAGCGCACGGGACGGGTCGGCGGGGACGAGGCCGAAGCGGAAAACGTCATGGACCGAGAATCCATCAGGTAGCCCCGGTAATCCAGCGCCACAGGCCACCTGTGGATAACTCCTCACAGGAGGACGACGAACGTAGGGCCCAGCGGTAACCCAGCCGGCTGTCACCGGAACCATTTCCTCAAGCTGGCTTCGGAAGCGTAGCCGCTACCTGGCCGAGTTGCTTGCGCGAATGTACGATAACGACGGCGTGCACCGTCCGATAACGTAAGATAGTCCACGGACGGCCGGTTCGACGGACGGCCGGCTGGTCAGCCACGGATCAGCAACGCGATCGCCACGGTCGCACCGAGCGTGATGACCACGCCACGTAGAACGTTCGGTCGTAGCCGGCGGGCCACCCGGGCACCGATCGTCCCACYGAGCAGGGATGCGACCACGAGGATGCCGGCGAACCCCCACGWGGCCTTCGCGGTGACCAGGAAGACCGCCACTCCCACCGCGTTGGCCCCGAACGCGAGCAGCGTCTTCAGCGCGTTGGTGCGCTGCAGGTCGTCGGTGAGCAGAATGCCMAGCACCCCAAGGAGCAGCACCCCGAGCCCCGCGCCGAAATACGATCCGTAGGCTCCCGCGACGAAGATCCCGAGCCGAGTCGGCCAGGTCACCCGGTCGGAGGCGAGCGAACCGGAGGCGGGCGACAGCAATGCGGCCGCGGGCGAACCGGATGGCCCGGATGGCGCCGACTCCGGCGGCCCGCCACCCGCCGCCGTGCTGGCTCTCCGGCGTGCCACCACGGCCGCGAGCCGGGACTGAGCCGCCAGAAGCAGACAGGAGACCAGCACCAGGTACGGAACCAGCGCCCGGAAGCTGTCGGAGGGCGTGGCCAGCAGCACAACGGCGCCGGCCAGACCGCCGAGCAGAGCCGGCGGTCCCAGGGCACGCAGCCGGACGGCCTGCCCGGCAAGCTCGCGGCGGTAGCCCAGCGCCCCACCGGCGTACCCGGTGACCAGCCCCACCGATGAGGTGATGTTGGCGGTCAGCGCCGGCAGACCGGTGGCGAGCAGCGCCGGGAAGGCGATCAGGGTCCCGCCGCCCGCGATCGTGTTCACCGCGCCCGCGAGCAGACCCGCCCCGCCCGCGAGCAGGGCATCGGCTGGTCCCACGTGTCCTCTATGCCGATGGAAGGAAGGGTGACGGGGTGACGGGGTGACGGGTTCGGCGCAGTGCGGCCGGTCCGGCTCAGAGGTCGAACTCCTCCGGGTTGATGCCGACCGCGAAGCACGCCTCCCGCACGACGGCCTGCTCCGTCTTGTCGAAGTTGCCATCGGCCCCGCCGATGACGATCCCGATCTGGATGACCGCCCTGGCCTCCGCCGGCTTCTTCTTCGTCTTCCCGATCTCCTGGAGGATGGAGACCTTGCCGAACTCGAAATCGGCCTGCAGCTTGCCGACATAGTCGTTGAAGCGACGCTGGAGATCATCCGCGGGAAAGTTGTTGAGCACGTCGTTGGAGATGATCAGTGCGGCGACCCGCTGCCGCTCGGCCGGGTCGATGGTCCCGTCCRCCGCGGCGACCAATGCGCACATCGCCATGCTGGCATCGCGGAAGGCACCGCTCTTCAGGTCGTTTTTCTTGGCGTTCAGCTGGCCCTGCATCGTCTGGGCGGACTGACGCAGCTGGTTCCAGATCGGCACCTGGGCTCCCTCGCACGGTGACGTATCACTAGATGGTTCCTCGCAGGTCAACGCATGACCGCCCGGACATGCTCCCACCGGCTGGCCGAGGGTCAGGAACCGGCACCGCCGCGAACGCGGTTGAGCCGGTCCACCGCCGCCTGCGCGTCACCGATCGTGGCGAAGTCGACCGCGACGAACGTCGGGATCCGCCCGCGCTCCTGGCGACAACGCTGTGCCCGGGTAAACACGGTCTCGGCGGCGTTCGCGCCGAGGGCGRCACGGCGGCTGGGCGCGGCGGCGGTGAGCCAGTGGTTCATCAGGAGCAGCGAGGCACCGTCCACGCCCCGGTTGCGGGCGCAGGTTCGCAGATCCTCGGGTTTCTTCGCATCGAACGGAGTGTCCTCGGCATACCGGTAGAAGCTGCGCAGGAACGTGCCCGGCAGGTCCTGCCGCTCGGTGAAGACCACCAGGCGTCGGCCCGAGGCGACCATCTCGCGCAGGGTCGGCCATCGGCCATGCGGATCCTCCGGCGGCGTCGTCACCATCCCCGCGAGGCCCGCGGCCGCCACGCCGCCGGCGATCTCGCTCGCCGGCACCTCATTATCCTGGATGATCAGCGTCACGACCTCGGTGGGATTACGGTTCATCCAGTCCCGGACCCGAGTCAGCTCCGCCACGAAGTCGAGGGAGCCGAGCTGGCACAGGTCATGGCACAGCCAGGTGCCGGGGCGTTCCGACCGGGCGCCTCGCGTCAGCGGGGCGAGCGCGTCGCGGGTCGCGGGCGGCAGGGTCTGCAGATAGGCGTCGACCTGGGTCGGCGATGTCCAGTGGTGCACGTCGAGYAGCAGGGCGCGCACCCCCAGGTCGAGCTGGTGCGTGATCGCCGGGTCCTGGGCAGGCCCGAGAAACCGGTCCTCGCTGGTGGCCATCGCGTTGTGGGTGGCCAGGTAGCTCACCTGGTCATAGCGCCGGTCGCACAGCGCCTGCTGGCTGTTGCAGAGCTTGCGGGCCTCGGCGGCGGCGCCCGGGAAGGCCGTCCAGGTCACGATGATCATCAGGGGCGCCGCGAGGGCGAACGCCGTGGCGACCCGGCGCCGCCGGCCGGTCCGGTTCCACCGGGCGGACACCGCGACGAGCCGCGACAATCCGTAGCCGACCAGGCCGGCCACCAGCGTCCAGGCCACGATCCGCAGGAAGTCGCTCTCGAGCGTGCCGTAGGCGCGCGAGGAGAAGTCGACCAGCACTGCGCCGGCTCCCGGCGGCAGGGGCGACGACGACCTGTCCAGCGAGGTCAGCGGATTCGGCAGCGCGATGCGCAGGACGACGCCGAGCAGCCCCGCACCAACGCCGGCGAGGACCACCGCACCGGTCGCGGCCCGGACCCGGGACACCCCCCGCCGCCCGGCCAGCACGACGATGCTGACCATGGCCGCCRTCATGATCAGGGCGAGCAGGAGGGAGACCCACACCAGGGTCGCGGCGACGTCGTGCAGCCGGTCGATCGCGACGATCATCGGCCGGTCACGCAGATCCGACAGACGGACCCCGAGATCGAGGGTGGATCCGTGGAGATACACCTGGAGCCGGCCGATGGCYGTCTCGTCGCCCCGGAAGACCTCCGGACCGACCAGCGCCAGCGCTCCGGCGATGTTGCCCGACCTCAGCAGGGCGCGCAGCGGAGCCTCGATGCGCGCCCGGGTGTCGGCGTCCACCCGGTCCAGCACCACGGGCAGGACGCGGTCGGTGTCCTGCGGGGAGAGCTCGATCGTGGGCAGGGACTTCGGCGGGCGCCCGGCGGCGATGTCGTCGAGCGCGGTGACGACACCGTGGGTGAACTCCTGCACGGTGGTGACCTGGTAGCTGGTGCCGGCGCCCAGTTCACCGGCGACGTACCGGTTGGCCAGGCCCGAGATGTTGTCGAAGATCGGCCGGAGATCGACGGCGAGTTCGACGTCGTCCGTGTCGGCCCGCAGGTAGGCGACGATCCGGTTGATCTGCTCGTCGGTCATCGCCTGGATCGTCGACGGGGGCAGCACCGTGCGCAGGTTCGCGGTGACGAGGGAGCTGTCGATCGGGAGGCCGGCCAGCAACGTGTCGACCGCGGGATCGGGCAGTACCTGGGTGTAGACGCGGTCGAAGGCGTCGGCCCGGTTCAGCRACTGCGAATAGAAGGCCGGGTTCAGCACGGTCCGCCACGCGGTGATGACGACGACCAGCGGCAGCCAGCAGAGCACGACGAGGGCGACGAGGGCGACGTGCGCGAGGCGCCCCCGCTCCCCTCCTCGGCGACCCATGGCCTACCGACAGACAGGCAGACCCGG
Source organism: Frankia sp. CgMI4 (assembly GCF_001756285.1). Taxonomy (NCBI): domain Bacteria; kingdom Bacillati; phylum Actinomycetota; class Actinomycetes; order Frankiales; family Frankiaceae; genus Frankia; species Frankia sp. CgMI4. The sequence goes on along the minus strand of NZ_MAQZ01000025.1, from coordinate 41,821 downwards.
ATGGGCCCGCAGACCCGGATGGGCGACGTCCGCCAGCATCTCCTCGATGCGGGCCGCAACCTCGTCCGGGCTGCCGGAACCGTCCACCGTGCGCAGTAGGCCACCCCGCTGGTAGTAGCGGCGCAGTGGTGCGGTCTCCTGCTCGAAGACCTTCAACCGGCGACGGGCGGTGTCCTCCGCGTCGTCAACCCGGTCCTCGGTGCGGGACCGGCGCCGGATGCGGTCGAGCACCTCGTCGACGTCGACGTCGAGGTCGACGACCGCGTCGAGCGGGCCGCGGGTCGCCACGAGCATCCGGTCCAACGCCTCGGCCTGGGGGTAGGTCCGGGGGAACCCGTCGAACAGGAACCCCACCGCACAGTCGACGCCGCTCTCGAGCCGGTCGGCGACGATGTCGAGCACGATCTCGTCGGGGACCAGCTCGCCCGCGCGGACGTAGCGCTCCGCGCGACGGCCCAGCGGCGTACCCGCGGCAATCTGCCGGTCGAACAGCCGGCCGGTCGAGATCGAGGGGATGCCGTGCCGGGCGCTGATGCGAGCGCCCTGGGTTCCCTTGCCGGAGCCAGGTGGACCGAGCAGCACGAGCCTCATGGCACTGAACGGTACCGCCGCAGGTCACCAGGCGGGTCGGCGAGTCCGGTCAATCGCCGCGGATCCGGCATGGAGCAAGGCAGATCACATGAATCTTCGGCCGAAAAGTGCTCCGATGTTCCGGCCGCACGCCGGGGCTGGCTGCACGCCGGGGCTGGCCGGCTMCCGGTCAGCGACGCGTCGGCGTGATGGGCTCGGGCAGGTCCGTCCTGCCCATCAGCCAGCGGTCAGTGGCGGCGGCCGCGGCACGTCCCTCGGCGATCGCCCAGACGATCAGCGACTGCCCGCGTCCCATGTCCCCGGCGACGAACACGCCGGGGACCGAGGAGGCCCACCCGGCGTCGCGCGCCACGTTGCCGCGCGCGTCCAGCTCCACCCCGAGATCGGTCAGCAGGCCGGACCGTTCCGGACCGGTGAACCCCATGGCGAGCAGCACCAGCTGGCAGGGCAGCTCGGTGTCGGTACCCTCGACCTTCTCGAACTTCCCGCCGACGAGGCGCACCTCGTGCATGCGCAGCGCCCGCACGTTGCCGTCCTCGTCACCGAGGAAGCGCTCGGTGGAGACGGCGAAGACCCGCTCGCCGCCCTCCTCGTGCGCGCTGGAGACCCGGTAGATGATCGGGTACGACGGCCACGGGTTGGCCGGGGCCCGCAGCTCCGGCGGCCGGGGCATGATCTCGAGCTGGTGCACGGAGAGCGCGCCCTGGCGGTGGGAGGTGCCCAGGCAGTCCGCGCCCGTGTCACCGCCGCCGATGATGACCACGTTCTTGCCCTTGGCGGAGATGGGCGACTCGGGCAGGTCCCCCTGCGCGACCCGGTTCGCGGGCACCAGGAACTCCATCGCCAGCTGGACGCCACCCAGCTGGCGGCCGGGAACGGGCAGGTCCCGGCCGACCGTCGATCCGCCGGCGAGGACCACCGCGTCGTGGGAGGAACGCAGCTCGTCCGCGGAGATGTCGAGGCCGACGTTGCAGGACGTGACGAACGACGTGCCCTCGGCCGCCATCTGCGCGAGCCGGCGGTCCAAGACCCGCTTCTCCATCTTGAACTCGGGGATGCCGTAGCGGAGCAGGCCGCCGATCCGGTCGGCCCGTTCGTAGACCACGACCTCGTGGCCGGCCCGGGTGAGCTGCTGGGCGGCGGCGAGACCGGCCGGGCCGGAGCCCACGACCGCCACCCGCTTGCCGGTACGCAGCGACGGCGGAACCGGGACCACGGTGCCGTCGGCCCAGGCGCGGTCGATGATGCTGACCTCGATCTGCTTGATGGTCACCGGATCGTCGCCGATGCCGAGCACGCAGGCCGCCTCGCACGGCGCCGGGCACAGCCGCCCGGTGAACTCGGGGAAGTTGTTCGTCGCATGCAGCCGCTCGATGGCGTCCACCCAGTCGCCGCGCCGGGTCAGGTCGTTCCATTCCGGAATGATGTTCCCGAGCGGACAGCCCTCGTGACAGAACGGGATGCCGCAGTCCATGCACCGGCTGGCCTGCGTGCGCAGATGCTCCTCGGGGAACGACTCGTACACCTCGCGCCAGTCGGTGATCCTGACGTCCACGGGACGGCGCTTCGGCAGCTCCCTGCGGTGCTTGAGGAAGCCGGTCGGGTCAGCCATGCCGCTCCTGTCGGGTCCGTGCGATCGCGATGATGGTCGGGTCGTGCTTGGCGGCCCGGTCAGCCACGAGCCGCCGCCATGATGACCTCGTCGGCGACGAGCCCCTGCTCCTGCGCCTGCCGGATGGCGGTCAGCACCCGCTTGTAGTCCCGTGGCATCACCTTACGGAACGACCCGCGCACGGTGTCCCAGTCGGTGTAAAGCCGGGCGGCCACCGTCGAACCGGTCTCCCGGCGGTGCCGGACGAGCAGGTCCCGCACGATCGTCTCGTCGGCGTCGTCCAGCGCCTCGACGTCCACCATCTCGGTGTTGATCCGCGCCTCGACCGGGTCGTACAGGTAGGCCACGCCGCCGCTCATGCCCGCGGCGAAGTTGCGCCCGATGGCCCCGAGCACCAGCACGGTGCCGCCGGTCATGTACTCGCAGCCGTGGTCGCCGACCCCCTCGACCACCGCGGTCGCCCCGGAGTTGCGCACGCAGAACCGCTCGCCGACGATTCCGCGGAAGAACGCCTCGCCGCCCGTCGCCCCGTAGAGCAGGACGTTACCGGCGACGATGTTCTCCTCGGCCCGCAGCGGGGACTCCTTCGGCGGGAAGACGAAGATCTTGCCGCCGGACAGGCCCTTGCCGGCGTAGTCATTCGCGTCGCCCTCGAGGGTCAGTGTCATGCCGCGGGGCGCGAAGGCGCCGAAGCTCTGCCCCGCGGAGCCGGTGAACCGCAGCTGGATCGTGTCGTCGGGCAGCCCCGCCGCGCCGAAGCGCTTCGTCACCTCGTAGCCGAGCATGGTGCCCACGGTCCGGTTGACGTTGCGGATCGGCATCTCCAGCCAGACCGGCCGGCCGTCGTCGAGCGCTCCCTCGCACAGCTGGATCAGCGAGTTGTCCAGCGCCTTGTCCAACCCGTGGTCCTGGCTGGACGTGCAGTTCAGCGAGCCGCCGAAGGGCCGCTCCGGGGTGTGCAGCAACGGGGTGATGTCGAGGCCGGAGGCCTTCCAGTGGTCGACGGCGGCGCGGGCGTCGAGCAGGTCGACCCGGCCGACCGCCTCCTGCAGGCTGCGGAAGCCCAGCGCGGCGAGGTAGGTGCGCACCTCCTCGGCGATGAAGGTGAAGAAGGCCTCGACGAACTCGGGCCTGCCGGTGAACCGCCTGCGCAGTTCCGGGTTCTGGGTCGCCACACCGACCGGACAGGTGTCGAGATGGCAGACGCGCATCATCACGCAGCCGGCAACCACCAGCGGGGCGGTGGCGAAACCGAACTCCTCGGCCCCCAGCAGCGCCCCGACGATGACGTCGCGGCCGGTCTTCAGCTGCCCGTCGACCTGCACGACGATGCGGTCGCGCAGGCCGTTGAGCAGCAGCGTCTGCTGGGTCTCGGCCAGCCCCAGCTCCCAGGGGGCACCCGCGTGCTTCAGCGAGGTCAGCGGCGAGGCGCCCGTCCCGCCGTCGTGCCCGGAGATCAGCACCACATCGGCGTGCGCCTTGGAGACCCCGGCGGCGACCGTGCCGACGCCGACCTCGGCGACCAGCTTGACGTGCACCCGGGCCTTGGGATTGGCGTTCTTCAGGTCGTGGATGAGCTGGGCGAGGTCCTCGATCGAGTAGATGTCATGGTGCGGCGGCGGGGAGATGAGCCCGACACCGGGCGTCGAGTGCCGCGTCTTCGCGATCCACGGGTAGACCTTGTGGCCAGGAAGCTGCCCCCCCTCCCCGGGCTTCGCCCCCTGGGCCATCTTGATCTGGATGTCGTCGGCGTTGGCGAGGTACTCGCTGGTCACCCCGAACCGGCCGCTGGCGACCTGCTTGACCGCGGAGCGGCGCAGGTCCCCGTTCGCGTCCGGCGTGAACCGCTCCGCGTCCTCGCCGCCCTCGCCGGTGTTCGACTTCCCGCCGAGCCGGTTCATGGCGATAGCCAGCGTCTCGTGCGCCTCGGCGCTGATCGAGCCGTAGGACATGGCACCGGTCGCGAACCGCTTGACGATCTCCGAGGCCGGCTCGACCTCCTCGATCGGCACCGGCGTGCGCACCCCGGTACGCAGCTCGAACAGACCCCGCAGCGTCGCGTTCTCCCGGGACAGACCGTCGACCCGGGCGGTGTACTTCTGGAAGGTCTCGTACTGCCGGGTGCGGGTGGCGTGCTGGAGCAGGAAGACGGTCTCCGGGTTGAACAGGTGCAGCTCACCCTCGCGGCGCCACTGGTACTCGCCGCCGACCTYCAGCGTGCGGTGCGYGTGCTCGGAGGCRATCGGCGGGTAGGCCCGCCGRTGCCGCGCTGCCACCTCCGCCGCGATGACGTCGAGTCCGATGCCGTCGAGGCGCGACGGGGTACCCGCGAAATAGGCGTCGATCAGTTCCTGGGACAGCCCGATCGCCTCGAAGACCTGGGCACCGGTGTAGCTCGCCACCGTCGAGATGCCCATCTTGGACATCACCTTCAGCACGCCCTTGCCGARCGCCTTGATCATGTTCTTCTCGGCCTGCTCCCGGGACACCCCGACGATCTCGCCCTCGGCGATGAGGCTGTCGATCGACTCGAATGCCAGGTACGGGTTGACCGCCGCGGCGCCGTAGCCGGTGAGCAGCGCGATGTGGTGCACCTCACGGGCGTCGCCGCACTCGACGATGAGGCCGACCTTCGTCCTGGTCCGCTCCCGGATCAGGTGGTGGTGCACGGCGGCGGTCAGCAGCAGCGACGGGATCGGGGCCTTGCGCGTGTCGGAGTCCCGGTCGGAGAGCACGACGATGCGGGCACCGTCGGCGATGGCCTCGCTGACCCCGGCGCAGATTTCCGCCAGCCGGGCGGCGAGCGCCGCGCCGCCCCCGTCGACGTCATACAGGCCACGGACCGTCACCGAGGCGAAGCCGGGCATGTCACCGTCGTCGTTGATGCCGATGATCTTCGAAAGCTGGCTGCTGCTGATCACCGGATAGGGCAGGTGCACCATCCGGCAGGACGCCGGGGATGGCGCGAGCAGGTTGCCCTCCGGGCCGAGCACCCGGCCCAGGCTCGTCACCAACTCCTCGCGGATCGCGTCCAGCGGCGGGTTGGTGACCTGCGCGAACAACTGGGTGAAGTAGTCGAACAGCAGCCGGGGACGGCTGGAGAGCACCGCCACCGGCGTGTCGGTGCCCATCGAGCCGATCGGCTCCGCGCCCGTGCGCGCCATCGGCGCGACGAGCACGCGCAGCTCCTCCAGCGTGTAGCCGAACACCTGCTGGCGACGCAGCACCGAGGAGTGCCCGTAGAGGAGCTGCTCCCGCTCGGGCAGGTCGTCCAGCTCGATCAGACCGGCGTGCAACCACTCCGCGTACGGCGCCGCGTTCGCGAGCTCGGACTTGATCTCCTCGTCGCTGACGATGCGCCCCTCGGCGGTATCCACCAGGAACATCCGCCCCGGCTGGAGCCGGCCTTTCTGCACCACCTTGTGCGGCGGGATGTCGAGCACGCCCACCTCGGASGCCATCACGACCAGGCCGTCGTCGGTGACCCAGTACCGCGAGGGCCGCAGCCCGTTACGGTCGAGCACCGCCCCGATGACCGTCCCGTCGGTGAACGCGATGGAGGCCGGGCCGTCCCAYGGCTCCATCAGCGTGGAGTGGAACTGGTAGAAGGCGCGCAGCGCCGGGTCCATCTCGGTGTGGTTCTCCCACGCCTCGGGGATCATCATCAGCACCGCGTGCGGCAGGCTGCGACCGCCCAGGTACAGCAGTTCCAGGACCTCGTCGAAGCTCGCCGAGTCGCTCGCCCCGTCCGCGCAGACGGGGAACAGCCGGGAGAGGTCACCGGGGATCAGGTCGCTGGCGAGCAGCGCCTCGCGGGCCCGCATCCAGTTCCGGTTCCCGCGGACAGTGTTGATCTCCCCGTTGTGGGCGACGAACCGGTACGGGTGCGCCAGCGGCCAGCTCGGGAAGGTGTTCGTGGAGAACCGGCTGTGCACCAGCGCGATGGCACTGGTGAACCGGGGGTCGTCGAGGTCGGGAAAGTAGGCCGAGAGCTGGTGGGTGGTGAGCATCCCCTTGTAGACCAGGGTCCGCGACGACAGCGACGCCAGGTAGACGCCGGTCTCCCGGCGGATCCGCTTGCGGGCGCAGAACGCCCGACGTTCGAGGTCGGCCTGGTCGAACCCGTTCCCCGCGCCGCCCTCAACCGGACCGGCGGCGGGCAGACTGCCGGGCAATGCGAGGAACAGCTGCCGCATCCGCGGCTCAACCTCGTGGGCCGCGTGCCCGACGATGTGGCTGACGACCGGCACCTCACGCCAGCCGAGGACCCGCAGCCCCTCCTGGCGGACGATGCGGCTGATGGTGCGCACGGCTTCGTCCCGCTCCCCCGAGACCTGCGGCAGGAAGGCGATCCCGACGGCGTAACGCCCCGGGGCGGGCAGCGTGAAGTCGACGACGTCACGCAGGAACAGGTCGGGGACCTGCACCAGGATGCCGGCTCCGTCGCCGGTGTCCGGGTCGCTGCCCGAGGCACCCCGGTGGTCGAGGTTACGCAGCACGGTCAGGCCCTGCTCGACCAGCTCGTGACTGCGCCTGCCGTGTACATCGACGACGAAGCCGACGCCACAGGCATCGTGTTCGAAGGTGGGGTCGTAAAGACCTTGCGCACTCGGCATCCGGCGAAGTCCTGTCCATCTTCAGGGGCTGAAGGGGGTGCGGACAACGCTGTCCGAGTGGTGTGACGGCACGGCGACGCTGGCCCGGCGCCCCGTGTCTCTACCGAGTGTGCCACGCGGCCCGCTCATGCGCCGCGATCAAATATGTCCAGGAGATCACCGCCAGATGACGTCATACCTCCCCGCCCGGCCTCGGTCACTACAAGTAGGGGAAGGTCGACGGTCCAGCCGACGCCCGGGGCCCCGCCGGAGACGGCGTCTCCGGCGTCTCCGGCGTCTCATCAGGGCAGCTGCGGCTCCTCCGGCGGAACGGCCGACGTGTGCCCACCGCTCGCCGGCAATCTCGTCGCCAGGCCGCGGCTCTGCTGCGAACCAGCCGGTACGCCGGTGGTGGCAGTGGTGGCAGTGGTGGCAGTGGTGGCGGTAGTGGCGGTGGTGGCGGTGGTGGCGGTAGTGGCAGTGGTGGCGGTCGACCCGGAGGCATCGGGCACCGCGGCGGCGGGCACCGACCCGGCGGAACCAGGATCGGCCGGATCGGGACCGCCCAGATCAGGATCGACCGAATCGGGACCGACCGAATCGAGAGYGGCCGAATCGGGACCGGCCGAATCGGGAGCGGCCGCCCGCTGGTCGGCGGTACCGGCGGTCGTCACCGTGGACCGCGCCGCGGGCCGGGAACGGGCGATTCCGAGGGCCTCCTGCTCCTCCCTGGACAGATTCGGATCCACGGGACTGCGGGTGACCGCCAGCGCCAGCAACGCCCCCAGACAGACGACGATCGAGGTCCAGATGTTGACCCGCAGCCCGAGGATCTGGTTCGCCGTGTCGATGCGCAGCATCTCGATCCACAACCGGCCGAACGTGTAGAGCGCGACGTAGAGGCAGAACAGCTTGCCGCGGCCGAGCCGGTGCCGCCGATCGACGACCAACAGGATCCCGGCCACCACCAGGTTCCACAGGCACTCGTAGAGGAAGGTCGGCTGATAGGTGGACACGCCGGGGATGATCTGGTGCTTCTCGTCGATGCGCACCGCCCAGGGCAGGGTGCTCGCCTTGCCGTACAGCTCCTGGTTGAACCAGTTGCCCCAGCGTCCGATCGCCTGGGCCAGGATGATGCCCGGCRCCGCGGCGTCGCCGAACAGGGCGAGGCTGATGCCGTAGCGCCGGGTCGCCAGCCACGCGCCKAAGGCCCCGCCCGCGATGGCGCCCCAGATACCCAGCCCGCCGTTCCAGATCTTGATGACGTCCAGCACGTTGCCGTCCCGGCCGAAATAGGCGGCCGGAGTGCTGACCACGTGGTAGACGCKGGCGCCGACGATGCCGAACGGGACGGCCCAGTAGGCGACCTCGCTGGCCACCATGGGATCCATGCCGCGAGCGCGCAGCCTTCTTCCCGTCACGAATACGGCGACGAAGACGCCAATAATGATCATCAGGGCGTAGGCACGCAGCGGCACCRGCCCGAGATGCACCACGCCACGCGATGGGCTAGGAATAGCGGCGAGAACCACGGTCGCCAGGCTATCCCGTGGACCCGTCCATCACGCGCGGGGTGCCCCGGCCACGTGTCGCACAGTCACGTGTCGCACAGTCACGTGTCTCGCTCGGTGCGCGGCGGGGTGATATATGCGGCGCTCGATGTGGGCAATACTCGATGTGGGCGACAGATGTGACGGCCGGGTCGGGGCGGCCGGGAGTTCACGCCGGAACGGGAGCGCGCACCCCTCCGGCGAGTTCCGCGGCGAGCCGACGGATTCCGGCGAGGCCCGCTGAGGCRCCGGCTCCGGAACGTTCCGCCTCAAGCAGGACCTTCACCAGCGCGGAGCCGACGATCACACCGTCGGCGAAGCCCGCGACCTCGGCGGCCTGCGCCGCGGTGCTCACCCCGAGCCCCACCGCCACCGGGAGCTCGGTGGCGGCCCGCACCCGGGCGACCAGATCGGCCGCCCGCTCGCCGACCGCCGCCCGGGTCCCGGTGACACCCATCAGCGAGGCGGCATAGACGAAGCCGCGCGCGACGCCGGCGACCAGCCGGAGACGGGTGTCCGAGGAGCTGGGAGCGACGAGGAACACCGGGGCCAGGCCGTGCGCGGCGCACGCGTCGAGCCAGGGCCCGGCCTCCTCGGGCGGCAGGTCCGGAGTGATTGCTCCGGCGCCCCCGGCGGCGGCCAGATCGGCCGCAAACGAGGCCGCGCCGTAGCGGTCGATCGGGTTCCAGTAGKACATGACCAGGGCCSGGGCCCCCGTCGCGGCGACGGCCTCGACGGTGCGGATCACGTCCCGCGTCGTGACCCCGCCGCGCAGGGCCGCATCCGCCGCGTCCTGGATCACCGGACCATCCATGGTGGGGTCGGAGTAGGGCAGGCCGACCTCAACAACGTCGACTCCCGCCGCCACCATGGCCCGCATGGCCTCGATCGCCCCGTCCACCGTCGGGAATCCCGCGGGCAGATAGCCGACCAGCACCGACCGCCCCTCCTCGCGGGCCGCCGCGAACACTGCGTCCAACCGACTCTGCACCGTGCGTCCGTTCCGTCGAGCCCGAGGGCCTTTATGGCCTGTCTGTCCTGCGCGTTCTKTGCGTCCTACGCGTCCCGTGCGTCCCGTCTTGGTTGCTGCCGGTCCCGAGACAGGATCCCTCAGGGTCCCTCAGACCGGTCGCGCCGGACCGCCGACGGGGCCCCCGCCGGCATCGGCCTCGTCGAGGAGGTCGAACCAGYGGGCGGCGGTGTCGACGTCCTTGTCCCCCCGACCGGAGCAGTTGACGACGACAGTCGTGCCCGGACCGAGCTTCCGGGCGACGTCGAGGGCACCCGCGAAGGCGTGCGCGCTCTCGATCGCGACCAGGATGCCCTCGGTACGGGCCACCAGCGCGAGCGCCTCCATCGCGGCGGTGTCGTCCACGACCCGATAGCTCGCCCGACCGGTCTCGTGCAGCAGGGCATGCTCGGGGCCGATGCCAGGGTAGTCCAGACCCGCCGAGATCGAGTGGGAGACCTGGGTCTGCCCGAACTCGTCCTGCAGCAGGAACGTCCGCATGCCGTGCAGCACGCCCGCGGAACCGCCGGCGATCGCCGCGGCGTGCCGACCGGTGGCGACCCCGTCCCCCCCGGCCTCGCAGCCGATCAGCGCGACCTCGACGTCGGGGATGAACGGGTGGAAGATGCCCATCGCGTTCGAGCCGCCACCGACGCAGGCGACGACGGCGTCGGGCAGTCGGCCGACACGATCGAGCACCTGGGCGCGCGCCTCGACCCCGATGATCCGCTGGAAGTCGCGGACCAGCATCGGGAACGGATGCGGGCCCATCACCGACCCGATGCAGTAATGGGTCGTGTCAACGGTGGCCACCCAGTCGCGCATGGCCTCGTTGATGGCGTCCTTCAAGGTTCGGCTGCCGGAGGTGACCGCAACGACCTCGGCGCCGAGCAGGCGCATCCGGGCGACGTTTAGGGCCTGCCGGCGGGTGTCCTCCTCGCCCATGTAGACGACGCAGTCCAGGCCGAGCAGGGCGCAGGCGGTGGCCGTGGCAACACCGTGCTGACCGGCTCCGGTCTCGGCGATAACCCGGGTCTTGCCCATCCGCCGGGTCAGCAGGCACTGCCCGAGGACATTATTGATCTTGTGGGAACCGGTGTGCGCAAGATCCTCACGCTTGAGCAGGATGCGGGCACCGCCAACGTGCGCGGTGAGCCGGTGGGCGTCGGTGAGCGGAGTGGGCCGGCCCGCGTAGCTCGCCAGCAGCCCGTCCAGTTCCGCGGTGAAGCCGGGATCCACCCTGGCCGCCGCGTAGGCTGCGGTGAGCTCGTCCAGCGCCGCCATGAGGGCCTCGGGGACGAAACGACCACCGAAACGCCCGAAGTGCCCCGAAGAGTCGGGGAACGCCTGCCAGCTCGACGTGTCCGGACGGACCGGACCGGAGCCCGACGGCGTCCCGGTTCCGGCGGCCGCGGGGCGAACTGACTCGGCAGCGGTTCGGGTGGTCACGGTGCGACTGTATAGGGCCGAGCCCCGGATACCGGGGCACGGGCGCCGGCGGCCTCAGCGCCCGACCCGGGCCGCCGGATGCGCGCCGGCCGCCACCAGATCGGCGACCGTCTGACGAGGATCGCCGGTGACGGCTGCCTCGCCGACCAGTACCACGTCCGCCCCCGCAGCGGCGTAGGCGAGCAGATCGTGCGGCCCCCGGATGCCGGACTCGGCGACCGCGAGCACTTCCGGGGGCACCATCGGCGCGAGCCGGGCGAAGGTGCTCCGATCGATCTTCAGCGTGTGCAGGTCGCGGGCGTTCACCCCGACCAGTTGGGCGCCGGCGTCCAGCGCCCGCACCATCTCCGCCTCGTCATGCACCTCGACCAGCGCCGTCATGCCCAGGGACTCGATCCGCTCGCGCAGGCCGACGAGCCGCGGCTGGTCCAGCGCCGCGACGATGAGCAGGACGATGTCCGCCCCGTGCGCCCGGGCCTCGAAGACCTGGTAGGGCGACACGATGAAGTCCTTGCGCAGCAGCGGGACGTCCACCGCGCGACGCACGGCGTCGAGGTCGGCCAGGGAGCCGCTGAAGCGCCGTTGCTCGGTCAGGACACTCACCGCGGCGGCGCCCGCCGCCTCGTACTCGGTGGCGAGGGCAGCGGGGTCGGTGATGGTCGCCAGCTCCCCCTTCGAGGGGGAACGGCGCTTCACCTCGGCAATCACCGAGACCCGGGAGTCCCGGAAGACGGCAAGCGCGTCCTTCGGGTCGGGAACGCGTTCCACCCGCCGCTTGAGATCTGCCAGAGAGGTCTGTTGCTCGCGGGCGRCAAGATCGATCCCGACCCCGTCGAGGATCTCGGTGAGAACGCTCATCGCCCCGCGCTCGCGACTGTCGCGGTCATGCCGCCGATGGTAGGCCAGGCAGGCACGGTGTGCCCGGCCCCCCCACATGCGGCTACGATCCACGACTCCACATAGTTGACTTTCCCGTGAGGAATCGGGTAGCGGCCCGAACGCACCCATCTTCACGGACGCTGCACTGTCAGCCACTTCGGATCCGCCTGCACCGATCAGCTACGGTCCGCAATCGATCTTGCGTCGTGAGCCCGTTGACAGAGTAACGCGACGAGGCCGGTGAACCACCGTGTGCAGAGGCACCACCGGGTTACCACCTCGATCGTCGGGYGACGACATCACGAGATCCGGGCGGCCGCACGACAGGTTCTCGGGATCGGCGGCCGCAACGCGCCGCGCACACTCGGGACCGCCGCGCCTTCGCCGACCGGAAACACGCATGGCACRCCGCACATGTCYTCGGGCGGACCCGAACCCTCGGGCGGACCCGGGCAGCGCCCCAGGGACGGCGTGGCGRGCTGGCGTCGATCGTCGGCGCCCCCTATACTCGAACATGAGTTCGACACCGAGGAGAGTTCCGATGGACAGCCGCCCCCTCTCGTCCCCCCTCTCGTCCCCCCTCGGCGCCGCCCGGGTGCCCGCGGCGCGCGACGCCCCGGGCGCGCACCGGCGGCCCCGCCTCGAGCCCGAGCTCGCCGAGCAGCTCGACGAGCTGTCCCGCTGCCTGATCCGGATGGACGCCGTCATGATGATGCTCGAAGCCGACCTGGACCGCCGGGCGCTGGCTCTCACGGAGCTGGTCGACCCGTTTCCCGACCTCCCACCCGCGGACCTGGCGCCCGCCGACCCGCTGGCCGACCCGCTGGCCGGTGGCGCTCCCGGTTCCGGCTGGCCGGCCCGCCAAGCCGGGCGTCGCGGAGACGCCAGGTGATCAGGTCGGGTCGTGGCCCCGCTCGATCGCGTCCCAGGCGTCGGCCGGAGTGGCATCGCGGGCCTGGTAGCGGCCGGACATTGCGGGCCATGACCGGCCGCGCAGGACGACGAGGGCGCCGACGAGGATGAGCAGCAGCCCGCCCGCAAACGACAGCCAGGGAGCGATCGTCTGGCTGACGTCATCGATCCGCGCCTGGCCACCGGGCACGAGCTGGCGGACCTGATCGGTCTCGCGCAGCGTCGGGAGTGGATCCCAGCCGATGCGTCCGGCCACGTAGGCGATACCGGCCCCGGCGGCCGCGGTGAGCACACCGATGACCAGCCGCCCGATGCGCCGGGTGGCCACGATCGCCACGGCCGCGGCAAGCCCGACCAGGGCGAGAGCGGTCGCCGTCGATGCGAGCGCCCCGCCGGTCCAGTGCACGGCGAGTGGCGCCGCGACGGCGCCGCCGTCCGCCCCACCGCGGGGCCCGCTCACCCGAGCGGACACCCAGGTCGCACCGCCCGACACGAGCACGACGCCGGCACCGAGCAGACATCCCAGCACCGCGAGGGTGCGTTCCCGGTGGCCGCGTCGCATCGCCTCGGCCGCGTGCACATCGCCTCCGGGACGGTGGCCCGGCGAAGGCGGCTCCGCGGTGCCGGCCCGGTCGCGCGGGGAGGATGGGCGCCCCGCGGGGGGGGACCCTGCGGCCGTCATGACGGCGGTCGCAACGACTCGGCGACCTCGACGGCGCGCAGGACGGCGGCGGCCTTCGCGCGGCTTTCCAGATCCTCGGTGTCGGGATCGGAATCCGCGACGATGCCGGCTCCGGCCTGAACGTAGGCCATACCGTCGCGCATCACTGTGGTGCGGATCGCGATCGCGGTGTCCAGATCACCGCCGAAGTCCAGGTAGCCGACCACGCCCCCGTACAGGCCCCGCCGGGTCGGCTCCAGCTCGTCGATGACCTCCATCGCCCGCACCTTGGGCGCCCCCGAGAGCGTCCCCGCCGGAAACGTCGCGGCCAGCACGTCCACGGCGCTGCGGTCCGGAGCCACCTCACCGATCACCGTGGAGACAATGTGCATGATGTGCGAGAACCGTTCGATGGCCGCGAACTCGACGACCCGGACCGAACCGGGGTTGCAGACCCGCCCGAGGTCGTTGCGGACCAGGTCGACCAGCATCACGTGCTCGGAGCGTTCCTTCGGATCCGCGAGAAGCTCCGCCGCAAGCTCGGCGTCCTGTTCGGGAGTGCCTCCCCGGGGCCGGCTGCCCGCGATGGGGTGCAGCAACGCCCGGCGGCCGGTGACCTTGACGTGCGCCTCCGGGGAGGATCCGACGACGTCGTGGTCGGCGAAACGCAGCAGGTACATATAGGGACTCGGATTCGAGGTCCGCAGCACCCGGTAGACGTCGAGCGCATCCGCGGTCGTCCGCCGTTCGAAGCGCTGCGAGACGACGATCTGGAAGCACTCGCCGGCGCGGATCTCCTCGATGGCCCGCTCGACCGCGGTCTGGAAGGCACCGGGAGGCGTGGCGGAGACGAAGTCGCCGACCCCCGCGGCGGTGCCCGCCGTGGTCGCCACGGTCGGCTCGTTCCACTTCGCGAGATCGCTGGTCATGGCCTCCAGCCGGGCCACCGCGTCGTCGTAGGCGGCGTCCAGGTCGATCCCGGCCGGGTGTGCGGCGGCGTCCGCGTCCCCACCGGTGGTGCCGGTGGCGCCTGCGTCACCGGCACCATTCCCGCGGCCGGTGAAGACGTTGGCCACCAGCAGGCAGGAACCATCCCGATGGTCCAGCACGGCGAGATCGGTGGTGAGCAGCATGCGCAACTCGGGAAGGCCGAGGTCGTCGACGGCGTGCGCGGGGAGCCGCTCGATGCGGCGCACGATGTCGTAGCCGAGATAGCCGACCAGACCACCCATGAGCGGAGGGGCCTGTGGGCTGTTCGAGGCCTGCAGAGTGCTCTCCACCGCACGCAGGATGTCGAGCGGGTCACCGTCGACCGGCACTCCGGGAGGCGGCGCACCGTCCACCCACACCGCCTGCCCGTCGCGCTCGGTCAGCGTCGCCGCGGCCCGCACACCGATGAACGAATACCGCGACCACACCCCGCCATGCTCCGCCGATTCCAGCAGGAACGTCCCGGGGCCGCCGGCGAGCTTGCGGTAGACGCCGACGGGTGTCTCCCCGTCGGCGAGCAGCCGACGGGTGACGGCGACGACCGGATGYGCCGCCGCCGCGGCCCGGAACTCCTCCCGGCCGGGGATGATCTGCCCGGTCGTCATCGGTCCGCGCCGGCCTTGCTCACGCCGGCCCTGTCCACGCCAGCGGGGTCACCGGCGGCACCGGAAACGCTGGCGGCACCGGAAACGCTGGCGGCACCGGAGAGGTCGCGGGGCCGGGCGGTATCCGCGGCCTCGACGGTCACCGTGGGCAGAAGATTGCCGTCGAAGCAGGTCCGCGTGCCCGTGTGGCAGGCCGGGCCCACCTGGTCCACCCGGACGAGGACGGTGTCCCCGTCGCAGTCGAGCGCGACCGACCGCACCCATTGCCGGTGCCCGCTGGTCTCCCCCTTGACCCAGTACTCCGCGCGGCTGCGGCTCCAGTACGTGGCCCGGCCCGTGGTGAGGGTCCGGTGCAGCGCCTCGTCGTCCATCCACCCGAGCATCAGCACCTCGCCGGTGTCGTACTGCTGGGCGACGGCGGGGAACAGGCCCGCGTCGTTGCGGCGCAGCCTACGGGCGATGGCGGGATCCAGAGCGGAAGGGCGAATGGTCACCCCACCATTCTGCTCGCGCCCGGCGCCGCAGCGGTGCCGGGCGACGGGCCGCCCGCCGCTCCCGTCCCGACCCCCGCCGCCCAGGATCGGTGCAGGCGCTGGTACACGCCGCGCATCGCGATCAGATCCCGGCGCGGACCGCGCTGGACGATCCGTCCGGCGTCCACGACGACGACGTCCTGTGCCGCCTCGGCCGTCGGCGCCCCGTCGGCGCCCCGTCGGCGGACGCGCCTGGTCAGCGCACGGGTACACCCGCGCCGCGCAGCGCCGTCTTCACCTCGCCGATGCGCAGCTGCCCGAAGTGGAACACGCTCGCCGCGAGCACCGCGTCCGCGCCCGCGTCGATCGCCGGCGCGAAGTGGGCCAGGTCGCCGGCCCCGCCGCTGGCGATCACCGGGACATCGACCTCGGCACGCACCGCGCAGATCATCTCCAGGTCGTAGCCGTCCCGTGTGCCGTCGGCATCCATCGAGTTGAGCAGGATCTCCCCGGCGCCGAGCTCGACCACCCGCGCCGTCCAGGCCACCGCGTCGATGCCGGTGCCCTTGCGGCCGCCGTGCGTCGTGACCTCGAAGCGCGGACCGTCGGGACCGGGTGGGCGCCGGGCGTCCACCGAGATGACGATGCACTGGTTACCGAACCGGTGGGCGCACTCGCGCACCAGCTCGGGCCGGGCCACCGCCGCCGTGTTGATGCCGACCTTGTCGGCCCCCGCCCGCAGCAGGCGGTTCACGTCGTCGACCGAGCGGACCCCGCCACCCACGGTCAGCGGGATGAACACCTGTTCGGCGGTCCGCCGCACGATGTCATAGGTGGTCTCCCGATCGCCGCTGGACGCGGTGATGTCGAGGAACGTCAGCTCGTCGGCACCCTCGGCGTCGTAGAGGCGCGCCATCTCGACCGGGTCGCCGGCGTCGCGCAGGTCCGTGAAGTTCACGCCCTTCACGACCCGGCCGGCGTCAACGTCGAGGCAGGGAATCACCCGGACCGCGACGCTCATCGACCCACCGCACCCGCACATCCGTTTCCGATATTCCCGATATTCCCGGCAACGGCCAGGGCCTCGGGCAGCGTGAAGGCGCCGGCGTAGAGCGCCTTGCCGATGATCGCGCCCTCCACTCCGGGCACCACGGCGATCGCGGTGAGGTCGTCGAGCGTGGCCACGCCGCCGCTGGCGACCACCGGCCGGCTGGTGGCCGCGGTCACGGAGCGCAGGAGCTCGACGTTCGGCCCGGTGAGCGTGCCGTCTCGGCGCACATCCGTCACCACGTACCGGGCGCAGCCGTCGGCGTCGAGGCGGGCGAGCACATCGAACAGCTCGCCACCGTCCCGCGTCCAGCCCCGGGCCGACAGCGTGGTCCCCCGGACGTCGAGACCGACCGCGATACGGTCACCGACCCGGTCGATGGCCCGGCGGACCCAGTCGGGATCCTCGAGCGCAGCCGTGCCGATGTTGACCCGGGCCGCGCCGGTGGCCAGCGCCGCGTCGAGCGATGCGTCGTCGCGGATGCCGCCGGAGAGCTCGACGGCCACGTCCACCGCGCGTACCACCTCGGCGATGAGCTCCCGATTCGACCCCCGGCCGAAGGCAGCGTCGAGATCGACCAGGTGGATCCACTCGGCGCCGTCGCGCTGCCAGGTCAGCGCCGCCTCCCGCGGGTCGCCGTACGAGGTCTCGGAACCGGCCTCGCCCTGGACGAGTCGGACGGCCCTGCCGTCGGCCACGTCCACGGCGGGCAGCAGAGTAAGCGTCACATCGGCCACCCTACGGTCCAGCGGGGCGCTGGAGCCGCCCTAATTACAGGACATCCGCATTACAGGACATCCGCCCTCGCGTTCACGCTCACTCAGACCAGGGCTCGCTCAGACCAGGCTGCCGAGCCAGTTCGCCAGCAGGTGCGCTCCGGCATCCCCGGACTTCTCCGGGTGGAACTGGGTCGCGGCGAGCGCACCCCGTTCGACGGCGGCGGCGAACGGCTCGCCGTGCTCCCCCACGGTGTCCCCGGCGGCCGGATCGGCCTTCGCCGCGTACGAGTGGACAAAGTAGAACCGCGTGTCCGCGGGCAGTCCGGCGAACAGGATCGATCCGGCGGGCGGCGCCACAGTGTTCCAGCCCATGTGCGGCAGGATGTCGGCGGCGAGCCGGCGGACCTCGCCAGGGATCACGCCGAGCCCGACCGTCCGCACCCCGTGCTCGTCACCGAGCTCGTACAGCACCTGCATCCCGACGCAGATCCCGAGCACGGGCCGTCCCGCCGCTACCCGCTCCCGCACCACGGGCGCGGCGCCCACGGCGTCGATGCCTGCCATACAGGCCGCATAGGCGCCCACGCCCGGTACGACCAGGCCCGCCGCGCCGCGGGCCACGTCAAGATCCGCGGTCACCGTCACGTCGGCGCCGACTCGGGCGAGCGCGCGCTCGGCCGACCGCAGGTTTCCCGAGCCGTAGTCCAGGACAACCACCCGGGGACGCCGGCCGGGTCCGTCTCCGCTCACAGCACACCTTTCGTGGAGGGTATCCCGGCGACGCGGGCGTCGAGCGCCACCGCGTCGCGCAGAGCCCGCGCGACCGCCTTGAACTGGGCCTCGACCACGTGATGGGCGTTGCGGCCGGACAGCACCCGCACGTGCAGCGCGAGCCGGGCGGACGCGGTGATCGACTCGAAGATGTGCCGGGTCAGCGTCGTGTCGTAAGTTCCGATCATCCCGACGAGATCCGGTTCGACGTGCACGCAGTACGGCCGGCCGGACAGGTCGACGGCGGCTTGGGCGAGCGCCTCGTCCAGCGGGACGGTGGCATCCCCGAACCGGCGGATACCCGCCTTGTCGCCGAGCGCCTCGCGCAGGGCGGACCCGAAGGCGATCGAGGTGTCCTCGACGGTGTGGTGGGCGTCGATGTGCAGATCCCCCCGGGTACGCACGGTGAGGTCGAACCCGCCGTGCTTGCCGAGCTGGGACAGCATGTGGTCGAAGAACGGGACGCCGGTGTCCGACGAGGAGATTCCCGTCCCGTCGAGGTCGAGCTCGACCAGGACGTCCGACTCCAACGTCTTGCGTTCGATTCGCGCGGTGCGTGCCATCGGGGGCTTCCTCGGTCTCTGTAGATCTCAGGCCGGGCCAGGGGCTCAGGCCGGGCCAGGGGCTCAGRCCGGGCCAGGGGCTCAGGCGGTGGCGAGGCTGATGACACCGTCCGCGCCGATGACGCTGCCGGTGAGAGTTCTGCCCAGCGCCCCGAGAAACGCGTCCACMTCGTTCGGCAGCCCGGCGGTGACCCGCAGCCAGCCGGTCAGACCGACATCGCGGACCAACACTCCCGCGTCCAACAGGCTCTGCCACACCGCCCGCTGATCGGCGAACCGGCCGAAGAACACGAAGTTGGCGTCGCTCGGAGCCAGCCGCAGACCGAGCGCCGGCAACTCCCGGACGATGCGGTCGCGCTGGGCCTTGACCGCCTCCACCGTGCCGAGCAGCTCGTCGGCGTGCGCGAGCGCCGTGCGCGCGACGGCCTGGGTGAAGCTCGACAGGTGGTAGGGCAGCCGCACCAGGTACAGCGAGTCCACCACGGCGGGGTGCGCGGCAAGATAGCCTACCCGGGCACCGGCCAGCGCGAACGCCTTGCTCATTGTCCGGGTGACGACGAGCCGCGGATGACGGGGCAGCAGCGTCAGCGTGCTGGGCACGCCGGCCCGGCGGAACTCGGCGTAGGCCTCGTCGACGACGACCATGCCGCTGCCGKTGGCCTCCACCGCCTCACAGGCGGCGGCGACGACCTCGGGCGGCAGGGCCGTGCCCGTCGGATTGTTCGGTGAGCAGAGGAAGACCAGGGCGGGTCGGTGCCGGGCGATCGCGTCGGTGACCACGGCCGGGGAGAGCGTGAAGTCCTCCGCTCGCTGCCCGGCCACCCACTCGGTGGCGGTGGCCAGCGCGATGAGGCGGTGCATCGAGTAGGACGGCTCGAACCCGAGCGCCACCCGACCGGGCCCGCCGAACGCCTGGAGGAGCTGCTGGAGGATCTCGTTGGAGCCGTTGGCGGCCCAGACCTGACTGGTGTGCACGCCGAAGCCGGCGTCCGGTGTCAGGTAGTAGGCGAGGTCGGCACGCAGCGCCTCGGCGTCCCGGTCGGGATAGCGGTTCGCCTCGGTGGCGGCGAGGGCCGCGGCCTTGCCGATGGCGTCGACCAGCCCGACCGACGGCGGGTGCGGGTTCTCGTTGGTGTTGAGCCGCACCGGCACGTCGAGCTGCGGAGCGCCGTAGGGCGAGAGCCCGCGCAGGCTGTCGCGCAGCGGCAGGCCGTCAGCGTYCCACGGGCGCCACGGCCGGTCCTCGGCACCGCTCCCGGCCGCCTTGAATATCATCGGAGTCGAACCTCCACCGCGTCGACGTGAGCTGTGAGGTCCTCCGCCCCGCCGAGCGCGGCGATACGCGGGGCGACGGCGGCGAGCCCCTCCCGCGTGCACTCGACCACCTGGACCTGACGTTGGAAGGCGGTGACCGCCAGACCGCTGGAATGCCGGGCGGTGCCGCCGGTGGGCAGGACGTGGTTGGACCCGGCCAGGTAGTCGCCGAGCGGGACGGGAGCGTAGTCGCCGACGAAGACCGCTCCGGCGTGGCGCACCCGGGCGGCGACCGCGGCGGCGTCCGCGGTGTGGATCTCCAGATGCTCGGCGGCCCAGCCGTCCGCCACCGCGAGACCCGCGTCGACGTCCGCGACGAGCGCGACCGCCCCCTGGCCGGCGAGCGACTCCGCCACCCGCTCCCGGTGGCGGGTGGCGGGCACCTGCTTGCCGAGCTCGACGTCGACCGCGTCGGCGAGTTCCACCGACGGGGTGATCAGCAGGCAGGCGGCCATCGGGTCGTGCTCGGCCTGGGCGATGAGGTCGGCTGCGACGAAGGYCGGATCCGCGGTGGCGTCGGCGAGGATCGCGACCTCGGTCGGGCCCGCCTCGGCGTCCACCCCGACGACCCCACGCAGCAGGCGCTTGGCCGCCGTGACGTAGACGTTGCCGGGCCCGGTGATCACATCGACCGGCGGGCAGCTCGTGGTCCCGTAGGCGGCCATCGCCACGGCCTKGGCTCCGCCGGCCGCGTAGACCTCCTCGACACCGAGCAGCGCGCAGGCGGCGAGGATCACCGGATGCGGCAGCCCGCCGTTGTCCTTCTGCGGCGGGGAGAAGACCGCGAGCGAGCCGACCCCGGCCTCCTGGGCGGGCACGACGTTCATCACGACGCTGCTGGGGTAGGCGACCCGCCCGCCCGGCACGTACAGGCCGACCCGCTCCACCGGCACCCAGCGCTGCGTCACCGTGGTGCCGGGCGCGACCTCGATCGCCACCGGCTCCCGCAGCTGCGCACGGTGCACCAGCCGAGTCCGGCGGATCGCCTCGGTCAGCGCGTCGCGCACGGCCGGATCCAGGACATCCGCGGCGGCGGCGAGAACCTGGGCGGRCACCCGCAGGCTCGGCGGGCGGACCCCGTCGAACCGCTCCGCGGCGGCGAGGACGGCCGCGTCGCCGCGGTCCCGCACGTCCGCACAGACCGGCCRGACCGCATCGACGGCGACGTCGACGTCGACGTCGGCCCGCGGCAGTAGCCGTCGGATCTCGGCTGCGGCAGGCACCGCGCCACGCAGATCAAGCCTTCTGAGCACGACAAGAGATTAGCTGGCCTCGGCGGGACCGGTAGAATCGTGTGTCCGCCGCAGGTGCGACGCTGGTTGCGTGTCCCCTCCACATACCCTGTCAGGACCGGATCACCCGGGCCGGGCGCCGGGTCCGGCCGAATCCGGCGAGTCGTTGGCGACCCTGCTGGCGGGCTACCGGGTGCATGCCCGGGCGCCTCGCGCGGCGGTGGCGGCGCTGACCGAGCAGCCACGCACCCTGCGCCAGCTGGTCCAGAGTTCGGGCCTGCCCCGACGGAGCGTGGAGGAGATCCTCGCCAGCCTCGGCGACGATCTGCGGACCGGCCCCGACGGGCGTCACGTGCTGCGCCCCGCGTCGATCGACCGCTACCGCGGCCTGATCCGCTATGACGAGCTGAGCGGACAGACTCCGCTCGATCCCCTCGCCGCCGTGATCACCCGCCACGGTCCGCTGGTCACGACCATGCATGATCTCATCGCTGCCGCGCCCCGACCGCGGGCCGACCTCGACCACGTACCCGCGACGGCGACGACCGTCGTGCGCCGGGCCGTCTGGCTGCGGACGCGTTACGACCTGCGCGGCGCGCATCTGCTGTGCATAGGTGATCATGATCTCACCTCGCTGGCGGCGGTCTCGTTGATCGACGGGCTCACCGTGACCGTCGTCGACATCGACGACGAGCTGCTCGCCTACCTGGACAGCTCGGCCCGGTCGTTGGACGTCCGGCTGCGGTGCCTCTACGCCGACCTGCGCTTCGGCCTGCCGCCGGCGGTGGTGGGCACAGCCGATCTGGCATTCACCGATCCGCCCTACACCCCGGAGGGCGTGGCGCTGTTCACCGGGCGCGGCGCGCAGGGTCTCGCGGACCGCGAACATGGTCGCGTCCTGCTGGCCTACGGGTTCAGCGACCGGGTACCGACGCTGGGTTGGAAGGTGCAGCGGGCACTGATCGATCAGGGCTTCGTGTTCGAGGCCATCTGGCCAGRCTTCCACGTCTACGAGGGCGCGGAGGCGGTGGGCGCCAGAGCCGACATGTACGTCTGCCAGCCGACCCCGGCCACCTGGAAGCAGCTGGACCGCTCGGCCACGGCGGCCACAACCGCGACGGCCGCCATCTACACCCGGGGCCGGCAGTCCACGCAGAGTCGGCCGACGCGCCTGACCGCCCCGGTCCTCGACGCGGTGGCCGCCTTCCTCGCCACCGGCCCGGCGGGTCGCGCCGTGTTCGTTGGCGAGCGGCGGGAGGTCGACGCGGTCCACGTGCGTCTCGCGACCGTGTTCGACCGGGGGCTGCCCGCGTTCGCCTCGACCGGCCCCGGCTCCTCGACCGGCCCCGGCGCCTCAACCGAGGACGGAACGGTCAGCGTGGCCACCGACCTGTCGGACGATCCGGGCCCCTGGCTGACCAGGCTCCTCCTGGCGGTCAACGCGGACCGGCTCGCCGTCGTCGTCTCCTCCGATCATCCCGATCTGGGCGTCCGCCGCCGGCGGGCCCAGGATGACCCGCTGCGGCAGCTGCGGGCGAAGTGGACCGCCACCCCCGCCCGGGACCTCGGGGACCTGCGGCTCGTGACGTTCACGGCCGTCGGCCCGGCGGCGCTCGCCCCCGCCGACCGGCTCGCCCGGTGGCTGCTGGACCGCCCGCATGGCAAGATCGGCAACGTCTGGCGGGACGGGCTCATCCGGATCGTCCGGGAGGATTCGGGGCGCACGCTCTCCCAGCGCGACGCCCGGGCCGCCGTGACCCGGGCCGCGCGCGATCCCGACCTGCTGGCCGCCCGACTGATCGATCTTCCCCGGCACGCCCTCGAGGGAATCCTCGCCGCGGTGTCGTCCGGCGACACGCTGCCGGCCGAGCCGGTGAGACCGGGCTGGATCCGGCAAAATGGGCAGACGCTGCGAAACGAGTAGATATTGACGGAATCGGAGCTGGCGACGGCGGAATCGCGGTGGCACCCGCGGGGCCGGCGGCCGGACGCGCCCGGCGCCGCCTACTGTCATGCTATGGCGACGCTTGCAGGCAACGGCTCCCGAGCACACGCATCAGACCTGCAGCGGTATCCCGATCCCGCCGGCGCCCGGGTACTGGTGGTCGAGGACGACGACGGCCTCGGTACCCAGCTCGTGCGCGGTCTGGACCGGGCCGGCTACACCGCCGACCGGGTGCGGACCGGGGAGGCCGCGCTCGCCCGGGTCGAGGGCGTGTCCCCGCCCGACCTCGTGCTCCTGGACCTGGGGCTGCCCGACATCGACGGCGCGGAGGTGTGCCGGCGCATCCGCGAGCGCGGGGACACCCCCGTGATCGTGGTGACGGCTCGGGGGGACGAGGCGGACCGGGTCGAGGCCTTGGACCTCGGTTCCGACGACTACCTGGTCAAACCATTCGGATTCGCCGAACTGCTGGCCCGGATACGGGCGGTGCGGCGGCGCGCCGCCCGGGCCACCGGTGAGAGCTCCGACGTGGTCCGGCACGGACCGCTCGTCCTCGACCGGCGCAGCCGGCGGATCTCCGTCGACGGCCGTCCGGTCCAGGTGACGGCGCGGGAGTACGATCTGCTGGCCTTCCTGGCCCGCGATCCCGGCCGGGTCCGGACCCGACGGGAGATCTTCACCGCTGTCTGGGGCGACTGGTTCGGCTCATCGAAGGTCCTCGACGTACACATCGGCGCGATCCGCCGCAAGCTCGGGATTCCCGAACTGATCGAAACGGTGTACGGGGTCGGCTTCCGCCTGGGCGGGCCGCCGACACCCGGCGCCGATCCGACCCCCGGTGACCGGAGCGCGCCACCCCTCGGCCGATGACCCGGCACATCCAATGACCCGGCGCATCCTGGCCGCCCAGCTCGCGCTCACGACGGCGCTGCTTGTCGGCCTGTGCGTCCCGATGGGGCTCGACGCCACCCGTCACGACCGGGCGCTGTTCGGCCTGCGGCTCACGGCCGCGATGCAGGCCTACTGCGCCGAGGTGAAGTGGCGGCGACTGTCCGCCGGCGCGGCCCCGCTGCCCGCCGCCGTAYGCGACAGTACGGCCGTGCCACCGGACGAGCTCCGGCTGTTCGACCCGAACRGTACGCCCGTGGCCGACACCGGTGACGACATCCCGATCATGGGCTGGGATCTGGATCGGGCCCGCCGGGAGAACGTGGTCATCAACCCGAACGCGGCCAATCGACACCGGATGATCCTTGTTGCTCCGGTGTCCAACGCGCAGGGTCTGGTCGGCATCCTGGCCGTCGCGCGCAGCGATGCCGGGCTGCGCGCCTCGATCATCCACCGGTGGACGATGATCGCCCTCGCGGGCGTCCTGGTCACGCTGGCCGCATTGGGGATCTCGATACTGCTGGCCCGCTGGGTGGGCCGGCCGCTGCGCCGGCTCGAGCAGGCAGCGACCGAACTCGGTGCCGGTGATCTMACGATCCGGGCCAGAGCCGTCGGTGGCCCGCCCGAGGCACGCAAACTTGCCACGACGTTCGACGCGATGGYGGGACGGCTCCAGTTGCTGGTCGACAGCCAGCGCCGGTTCCTCGCCGACGTCTCCCACCAGATCCGCACCCCGCTGACGGCGATGCGCCTGCGCCTGGAGCTGCTGCAACAGGACGTGGACGCGGACACCACCGACGAGGTCGCGGGCACCCTGGTCGAGGTGCACCGGCTCTCCCGGATGGTCGACGGGCTGCTGGCGGTCTCCCGGGCCGAGCATGCGCCGATCCCGACCCAGCCGATCCCCCTCGCGGTCGTCGCCGAGGAACGATGCCTGATCTGGCGACCGGTCGCAGCCGCCGCCGGAGTGACGCTGACCTGCGACGTCGACGCGGACCAGGTCGTCCAGTGCACCCCGGGGCACCTGGAGCAGATCCTCGACAATCTCCTCAGCAACGCGCTGGAGGCCACCCCGTCCGGCGGCCGGGTCAGCGTCACGTCCGGGACGAACCCACCGGCCCAGCCACGCCCGGTGGGCGCCGGAGGCACCGCGGAGGCGGGCCTCGGGACGGGGAGCGCCGCGGACGAGTTGGACGAGATGAACGTCACCGGGCCGCAGAGCACCATGACGGCGGAAAGCATGACGGCGGAAAGCATGACGCGGCTCACGGTCGCCGACAGCGGACGCGGCATGAGCGCCGAGCAGCGGGCCGCCGCCTTCCGCCGGTTCAGCTCCAACCTCAGTGYCGACCAGCGAGAAGCCGACCAGCGAGGAGAGGTGCCCGGCCGGGCCGATCGGCGCGGGAACGGCCTCGGGCTCGCCATCGTGCATGCCCTGACGACCGCCGACGGCGGGACGGTCACTCTGGCCGAGGGTGACAACGGGGGTCTGTGCGTCGTCCTTGACCTGCCCCGGACACATCCAGACCGACGGCCGACGGCCGCCCGGCCGGCACCCGCGCAGAGATCCGTGGACGCGGCGGGCGGCACCCGCATCGCGGCCACGCCGGGTTCTGGGGGCACGGACGGCCCGGGCCCTCGGCGGACATCGGCCACCATCCACGAACTACTGGAAGTAGTGGATTACGTCACGACAGATTACGCCATGGCCGACGACAGGCCGTGACGACCGGACAACGGCTTCACCGGACTCCCGATTAACTAGATGATCTTTACTGGTTCTTTCCGAGCCGAGGAGCGGTCCGTAACCACAATGCGCCCCGGGCCAGTTATTTTCGAACTGAGCCACCAGGGATGGAGTTCCACTGATCATGGCAAAAAGTCCGGCACAGAAGATTCGTGAAGTCGCGACAACCGGCGTCGGCACGCTTCGCCGCGAAGGCGCAAAAAACGGCAAGGGATTGAAATCAGCCTATCTGGCCGATCCGATCCACAGCTATCTGACGGAGCACAGCTCACCTCCGGATCCGATCCTCGACGCGCTCTCCGCCGTGACGGCGACGCTCCCCGAGGCGGAGATGCAGGTACCGGCCGAGCAGGGGACGTTCYTGACCATCCTGACGGCCTCGATCGCCCCGCGCCGCGCGGTCGAGATCGGTACCTTCACCGGCTATTCCGCGCTGTGCATCGCACGGGGTCTGCCCCCCGGCGGCCGACTTCTCTGCCTGGACATCAGCGCGGAATGGACCTCGATCGCCCGCCAGTACTGGGCTCGGGCCGGTGTTTCCGATCACATCGACCTCGCCCTCGGACCGGCGGCGGACAGTCTCGGCATGCTCCCCGAAGAACCCACCTTCGACCTGGCGTTCATCGACGCGGACAAGACCTCGTATAGGAGGTATTACGAGCTTCTCTTTCCCCGGATGAACCCGAACGGGGTCATCATCGTCGATAATGTGCTGCAGTATGGGCACGTGGTRCGCTCCCACTCGGACAATCCTGCTGTCGTCGCCGTCAAACAGTTCAACGAGCTTCTCGCCGGCGACTCCCGGGTACAGGTTGTCATGCTGCCCATTGCGGACGGACTGACCATCGTCCGGAAACTGCCCTCGCCGCGGACACCCGTATAGGCTCCCCCGGCCGGGGGTCCGCGGTCGCCATGAGGAGACCGGCACCGGCCGGTGCCGGCCAGTGCCGGCGCGGTGTCACACCCCCGGCCGCGCTCCCGCCGAGGTCTGACCTCGGCAGGCGGCACCCGTGGGACGCAGGTGCCGTCGGGACAATCTTCTACGAAGAGTAGAAGGCAAGATGGTCGGGTGACCGTCACCTCGACAGGCGCGCTCCCATGCACCTGACCCAGTCGACCGACCTGGCGCTGCGGGCGCTTATGCTCACGGCCACCCGGGAGGATCGCCTCACCGTCCGCGACCTCTCGAAAGCCCTCGATGTTCCGCTCACCCACATGGCGAAGATCGTGCAACGCCTCCAGCGGCTCGACCTCGTGGTCACCGTGCGCGGGCGCACCGGCGGGGTACTGCTCGCCCCAGGCGCGACGCAGGTCACCGTCGGGCACATCGTCCGTGCCCTCGAGGGCACGGACGAGTTCGTCTCCTGCGACGGTCCCCCGTGCCCGCTGCGATGCGCCTGCCGACTGCGCCCCCTCCTGCGACGAGCCCAGGAGAACTTCCTGGTCACGCTCGACGAGGTGACCCTCGCCGAGCTCACCGACGAACCCGCCGGTGAACTCCTGCGCTCCCTCGCGCCACCGGTCCGCTGACACCCGGCCCCGCCCGCCACGAAACACCCTGGAACTATCCGGGGCTGGACGAGCGGACCCCCCCGTTCCGTCGGACCTGCGGGATAGAATCGCCTGGAACGCAGGCCGGTTACGGGAGGGATCCCCCCACAACGTCTCGGCGTCAGGCCGGCGCCTCGGACCCGAGGCCCGCCAGCACCGGCCCTTCCGCACATTCCCTCGGTTCGTTTTTCCCGCTACTGCTCCGCTTTATCGTGCTCCGCCCCGGCGAATACCCGAGGTCAMCCTCGTCAGTTTCCGTAGGCGRCAATGAAGGGCGTGTCAGCCTTGATCTTGCCGAGTTTCGTGGCGCCACCCGRCTCGCCGAGCGGCGCGTCCCGACCGGGCAGGACGGCACTGAAGAACAGCGCCTCGCTTTCGATGAACTCCTTGTCCTTCGCGGGAACACGGTCGTCGCTGATGGCCGCGCCGACCGGGCAGGACACTGCGCAGGCGCCGCACTCCGTGCACTCATCCGGATTTATGTACATCTTACGGTCACCCTCGTAGATGCAATCGGCCGGGCACCCCTCCAGGCAGGAGCCGTCCTTGACATCGATACACGCGGCGGTGATGACAAATGGCATGAGAGCCCTCACTTCCGATCGACCATACCGGACCACATCCGGACGGCAGTCAATCTCATGGCTGGCCTCCGACTGCTTCTCGGCTGGTTTCGACCGAGACGGATGGCCGTGCGGCGAACCCGAATTAATGGTATAGGTTCGCGGGGCGCCGGCAGGTCGTGCACCGTGAACGGCATGTAAACAAATTATCCACGAGGCAGGCCTCATGGATATCCCCGAAATCCACTCGAAGGAAAATCTCAAAGATATTTTTATCAATAACATTATCTTGACCCGAATCACGCTTGAATACCCGCCAACATTTCCCGGAGGACGCCATCACGGTACCGACCCGGCACGAGGCAGCGGGGTAGCGGGCTAGCGGGCTAGCGGGGTAGCCCCCGGGAAAAATCCGGACGCCGGTACCCGCCGGCCGTACCCATCGGGCGTACCCACTGATCACACTCCGGGAAGGACGCTGATCATGCGACGTCACCGGCGTTCTCCAGACCCCGTCCGGGCGGGGATTCAAGATCCAGACGGAGGTTCGAGGGCCCGAGGGGCAGTCGCTCGTTGCAGGTGGGACGGAATTTCCATCCGGACGATCTCGCCGTAGGCGAGGAATCTCATGAGCACGAAGAACCAGTGCGCCGGCCACACCTGCAGTCGGACGGGGGGTTGGCCGGCAAGCATGATGACCATGCTGTCGCCGTCCACGCCGGACGCCCGCAGGTACGGGTAGCCGATATCGATCCAGCCGGTCGTGAGCGCCAGCGCGAGGCGCCAGTTCGTCAGAAAAAGATGCCCCTGGCAGACAGGGCGCCACTGGACCGCGGCGAGCGCCTCRGCGCGCCTGCGCTGGCTGCCGTTGTACAGGGCGCTGCCGAGCAGGGACGCACCGAGTAGAAGGGGACTACCGAAGGCGACGAACCACCCCTGGTTGTAGGTGACGTTCTGGCCGATGTACTGCCAGACGCGGACGGGTGCCTGGGCCAGCACGGCCTCACCCGCACCCAGCGCGATCTGCACGGGTTGTGCCCGCGGACGCCATCCGCGCGTGAGCGCCTCACCGAGTTCCGCRCCGGCCAGCCAACTCTCCTCGTACGAGGTGCGCGGTCCCGGCCGCATCGGACGATGTCGGGGCAAGGTCACCAATCCCACGTCGCGCGATCGCTGTCAGCCTTGATTGTCCATCATTGCCGTTCATCAGCGGATTCCCAGCGGTCTACCTCGAGGAACAGGCAGAGATGATTCTTGATCCGTTGAGTGTGCCATGCTGATCGCCGCGATCTCGGCCGGGCGCGAACAGGCCGGGTCACCTGGTGGAACGGGTGATTGTCACAGTTGTGCCACAGCCGCCGAGACGATGCCGATCGTCAACACCGTGCTGTAATGCCCCCATGGCGACATTCGGTGCGGTGCGGCGGCACCGGGAGCGGCACAGCACGAACCGTTCGGGCTGGCTGCGCGCGGCCGTCCTCGGCGCGAACGACGGCCTGGTCTCCACCTCCAGTCTCATCGTCGGCGTCGCCGCGAGCGGCGCCTCCACCGGCGCGGTCCTGACCGCCGGKATCGCGGGTCTGACCGCGGGGGCGATGTCGATGGCGGCCGGGGAGTATGTGTCGGTGAGCTCCCAGGCCGACGTGGAACGCGCGGACCGGGCCAAGGAGAGCGCGGAGCTGGCGGCCGACCCGGTGGCCGAGCTTGCCGAGCTGGTCGGCATCTACGAGCGGCGCGGCCTTCCGCGCGACCTCGCCACGCAGGTCGCCGTGACACTGACCGAGCGGGGTGCGCTGGAGGCGCACCTGCGCGACGAACTCGGCCAGAGTGAGGCCACCCGGGCGCGCCCGGTCCAGGCCGCCGTCGCGTCGGCGGGCAGCTTCACGGCCGGCGGGCTGGTGCCGTTCCTCGGGATGTCGGCCCCGGCGGGGGCGGGCCGCCTGATGCTCGTCGTCGTGGTTACGGTGATCGGTCTCGCCGTCGCGGGCATACTCGCCGCGCGGGCCGCCGGTATGGCGCTGCTGCGTCCGACCCTGCGCGTCGTGCTGGGCGGCGCCGCGGCCATGCTGGTCACCGCGCTGGTCGGTCTGATCACCGATGCGGCCGGCGGCTGACCGACCGCCGGGACATACCTTGCCCACCACCGATCCACCGCTGGTCCGCGGGCTCATACCGTTCCTCGGTGGACGCGGGGGCGAACCATGGACCGTCGGCACCGGCGCCGCCGGGTCTGGTAGGCGGCTACATCCGGTGTTCGACGATCACGTCGGCGGTCATCGCCAGCGCGCCAGGGCTGCGCGGGCTGCGCACCACCACGAGGGCGAACAGGGCGTCGAGCACCGACAGGTGCACGATCCGGCTGGTCATCGCCTCGATGCGATACGCCGTCTCCCGACTGCCCACCACCACCGCGTGCCGCACCAGCTCGGTCAACGGTGACCGGRCAAAGCTCGTGATCGCGGCGGTATGCGCCCCGGCGTCCACGGCCGCCCGCATCGCCGCCAGTGTCTCCGCCGTCGAGCCGGTGTGGCTGACCGCAACRCACAGATCACCCGCCGCCAGCATCCGGGCGGTGACGTGCTGCACATGCGCATCCCCGGCGAACCGCGCATCGACCCCGACCGTGGTCAGCCGGTAGGCGGCATCCATCGCCAGCGGCGCCGACGTCCCCACCGCCACGAACAACGTCCGCGGCGCGGCGACGACCAGGTCGGCGATCGCCGCCAGCACGCCACCGTCGATCCCCCGCGCCGCCTCGGTCAGCGCACTCGCCGCCCCGCCGAGCACCTTCCCGGCAATCTCATCCGGGCCGTCGGCCGCGGACACCTCGTCCACCAGCTGCCGCTCCACCGGCAGCGTCTCCCGGATCAGCGCCAGCTTGAGTTCCTGGTAGCCCCGAAGCCCCAGGCTCTGGCAGAACCGCACCACCGTCGCCGGCGAGCTTCCCGACACCTGCGCCAGCTCGCTCACCGACTGGTGGATCATCGCAACCGGGTCCGCGAGGACCTGCCGCGCMACCCGCTGCTCCGCCGACGACAACGACGCCGACAAAGCCCGAATGCGCTCCAACACGGCGGGCGCGGCAGCGTCGCCCTCGACCCTCACAGTCACGTCACTAGTCACGACACGTCACGCTAAGCGCGTAGGCGCAACGGTCAGATACCCAAAGGTAAACCAAGAATGAATCTTCTACAGTAGAAGAGATCATGAAAATCCGTTTCAGTCAACCCGGTCGCTCCCGGCCAGGATGAGGGGCCCCGAGCTCGTCCGACCCTCAGCGCATGATCCCAGTATGGCCGAGGGAGTAGCGACCGGGTTGCGGCCAGACCGCGAGACCGTGCGGCTCACGGCCGACGGGGATCCGAGCCAGCAGCCGGCCGGCCTTCGGCTCCGAACCTCCGGGCCCGCCGGTGTCGAACACGTACACGACGTTGCTGCGGCGGCCGGACAGCCACAGCCGCGAGCCGTTGGCATCGACGTTGCCCATGTCCGGKGTTCCCCCACCGGGGATCGGCCAGGTGGCCACGACGGTCCGGGTGGCGAAGGAGATGACCGAGACCGAGCCCTGGTCGCCGGAGTGCGGGAACGGCGGTTTCATGGAGTCCATGTGGCCACCCCGGTTGGCGACGTACAGGAATCGGCCGTCGCGGCTCGGGTACAGGCCGTGGGTCTCCGGCCCGGTCCGGACGAAACCGACCCTGGTGAAGCGATCCCCGTCAACGAGGTGGACACCGTCGGCGTTCATGTCCGCCACGTACCAGATCCGGCCGGCCGGATCGATCTTGATGTCCTGTGGAGCGGCGTCCCGGCCGAGGTCCAGATATCCGATGACCCGCTGACGCGGGATGTCGATCTTGACGAGTCGTCCGGCGAACTCGCAGGTGGCGATCGCATAGGAGCCGTCGACGGAGAAGTCGACGTGGTTGACGCCCGCGCAGGCCGTGCCCACGTCCAGGCTGTGCCGTAGGGCGAACGTGTGCGGATCACGGAAGTCGATGTGGTGGTTCGCCYCGGCGATGACCATCGCGTTGGCCCCGTCGGGGGTGAAGTACAGGTTGTACGGGTCCGCGACCGGTACCGCGGGCCCGGCGGGCCGACCGGTCCGCGGATCGATCGGTGACAGGCTGTTGCCGCGGTTGTTGTTCACCCACAGGGTCCGCAGGTCCCAGGAGGGGACCACATGCTGAGGCTCGCGGCCGGCGGCGTAGGTGTCCACGACCCGCAGCGTGCGCTGGTCGATGACCGTGACGGTGCCGTCGCGCAGGTTCGGGACGTACACGAGAGGCGGATCGTCGCGGACCACCGGGCTCAGCATCCCGGCACGCGCGTGCGCGTACACGTCCACGACGCCGCCATCGCCACGGGGCAGGGCAGAGTCGGCTCCCCGGCCCGGCGCGGGAACGGAACCCGGCGGGCGGGCGGCACCGGCCCCCGTAGCCTGGTCGCTCCTGACCCGGATCAGCCACACCACTAGCAGTGCGACCACCAGGGCCGCCAACCCGGCCAACATGATCAGACCACGCCGCCGGGACCTGGTCCCCGGCTGGCGGCGCTGCGCTGTCGACCCCTCCGGCATGCGGCCAGAGTAGAAGGCCTGAGCGGGCGAAGCCACGATCGACGGCGCGGCCGTCCAGCTCGACCCACCAGGACTCCGCGGTACGCGGCACGCTCACACTCATCTGGCGGTGGGGGTACGCAGTGCGGGCAGGTCCCGGAGCTGGCGACGGGACGTGATGCCGAGCTTGCGGAAGATATTGCGCAGGTGGGCGTCGACGGTGCGGGKGCTGATGAACAGCCGTGCCGCGACCTCCTTTGACGTGGCGCCGTCCGCGACCAGGCGGGCGATGTGGGTCTCCTGCGCGGTGAGGTCGTCGGTGTTGCCCGACGTGCGGCCGCGCACGTCGGCGCCGGCCGCACGCAGCTCGGCGGCGGCGCGGTCGGTGAAGGCCGCCATGCCGATGTCGGCGAACCGGTCGTAGGCGGTACGAAGCTGCCGGCGGGCGTCGCGTCGCCTGCCCTGGCGGCGCAGCCACTCGCCGTAGAGCAGGTGCGCCCTGGCCAGATACGGGGCGAGCGGGCTCTTCTCGAGGTGACCTATGGCCGCGGCGAAGTCGTCCTCGTCGCCGGTGACGAGTGCGCGGGTGTAGGCGCCGACGCCCAGCGCCCACGGTGTGCCGCTGCCCTCGGTGCGTTCGGTGAGCGATACCGAACCCGACCGGGCCACCTCGTGCTCGCCGCAGCGGACCGCGGCCTCGACCAGTTCCGGCAGGGCGATCGCGGCGACGAACAGGTCGCCGTGCCGGGTGGCCGCCTCGGCGGCGGCAAGTGCCGCCGGGTAGTCGGTGAGGCCGTTACTCAGGACGGCCGTGGCCCAGTCGGCGTTGGCGATCGTCTGCCCGGTGCCGCTCGCGGTCGCCTCGGCGGTGAAACTGTCGATCACCGCCCGCGCCTGTGCCTCCCGGCCACGCAAGGCGGCGAGGTGCAGCTGCGGATACGCCAGCGGCTCCACCCCGACCGCGTCCGCCACCGCCTCCTCCTCGGCGATCGCCGACGTGGCGGCGGCGAAGTCACCGGTGTGCACCGCGCCGGCCGCCGCCATGCCAAGACCGAGGCGGAGCGTGAGCGGCGACCCCGACTCTCGGGCGGAGGCCAGCACCCAGTCGGTGATCACGCCGTGTGCCTCGGCGTCCCAGAGCTCCACGGCGAGCATCCCGGCGAGCGCCGGTCGCCGTGTCCACTGTGGACGGGAGGCGAGGATCTCGCGGACCGGCCGCGCCGCCGCGTGGTGTCCTTCCGTCGCCAGCCGCAGCAGCGCGTCCAGGAGGTCCGGCGGGCCCGATGCCGGCGGCGCCGAGCGCGMTGCCTCGACGACCATGTCCATGACCCCGCTGGCCCGGCCGACGACCAGGGCCATCTCGACGGCGTCGAGAAAGCAGTCCCGCGACCACCGTGGGTCGGTCGCGGCGAGGCGCTGGGCCGCGCGCAGCATGAACGCCGGACCGTCGCCGTCGCGCCGGCGCACGAACGTGATCCGCCCGCGCATCAGCTCCACCCTGGCCAGCGCGACGGGGTCGGTCCCGTCCACCGTGACCGCGGTGAGCAGGCCGTCCGCCGCGTCGAGTGCACCGGAGTCGAGGTGGGCCTGCGCGGCCGCGAGTGTGCGTTCGGTGCGGCGCGCGGGGTCACGGGATAGGGCAGCGGCCCGCGCGAGGAACGCCGCGGCAGCCGCCACTCCCCCACGTGCCGCGGCACGGGTGGCGCAACGGTTCAGTTCCGCGGCGGTGTCCTCGTCGGGGCCGGCACCGGCCTGCGCGCGATGCCAGGCCCGCCGGTCGGGGTCCCGTTCCGGGTCCGTGACCTCGGTGAGCGCCTGGTGCGCGGCGTGGCGGTCCTCGACGRCGGCGGCCTGGTAGACCGCGGACCTGGCGAGCGGGTGGCAGAACCGCACGCGCGGGCCGAGCTCGACCAGCCCGGACGCCTCGGCGTGCGCGCCGGCCGCCGGGCCGACACCGAGTCGTTCGGCGGCGGCCCACAGCAGGCCGGGGTCACCGGTCGGGTCGGCGCTAGCCACGGTCAGCAGCAATCGCACGTCCTCGGGCAGGGGCACGAGACGATCCTGGAAACTGCGTTCGACCCTGCTGGGCACCGAGGACGCGTCGGGCAGGGCAAAGCCGCCGGCGCCGGGCAGTTCGAGTAGCGCGAGCGGGTTGCCCCTGGCCTCGGCGAGCACGYGGTCCCGCACGGTCTCGTCCAGCGTGGCGCGGGTGTCCACCAGCAGCCGGCGGGCGTCGTCGTCGGCCAGCCCGGTCACCTCGACGCTCGGTAGCTCGTCGAGTCCGTGCCGTGCGRCTAGCACCATCGCCACCGGTTCGGCCGAGATGCGCCGCGCGAGGAACGTCAGTATCCGTGTCGATGCGTCGTCGAGCCAGTGGGCCTCGTCGACGAGGCACAGCACCGGTTCCGACCCCGCCGCGGTGACCAGCAGTTCCAGGGCCGCCATGCCGATGCGGAACATCTCTGGTGTGCCGTCGGCGAGGCCGAACGCTGCCTCCAGTGCCGCGCGGTGTGGCGGGGGTAGTGCCGCGAGGTCGCCCAGGGCCGGGACGCACAGCTGGTGCAGCGCGGCGAACGGGAGCTCGGTCTCAAACTGGGATCCGGTCGCCTCGATGACCCGCATCCCCTGCGCCGAGCGCCGCAGGTGGTCGAGCAGAGCGCTCTYGCCGATGCCGGCCTCGCCGCGGAGCACCAGCACCCCGCCCTCGCCGTTCTTGGCGCCCGCGACCAGCACCTCGAGCCTGCGGCGTTCCTCGCCCCTGCCGACGAACGTCCGGACCGGTGTCCCCACAACGGGAACAGTATGCGCGCCGATGTAGGTGGTTTTCACCGACGCGGGCGGTGCCGGACCAGTGCGAGCCTCGTGTCGAGCCACTACCCGACTCGACGGCGGGAGTCCCGGTGTCCATGACCACGGGCCACCTGTGCGAGTCCCCGACGCGCGCCGCTCGGGCGACCGTGCTCGCGGCGGCATCGAGGTCTCCGGCGTCGCCGGAGCCTTCACCTGGACCGGGATCGCGGCCCTCGCGGGCGCGATCGCCGCGGCACTGCTGATCCGTTCACCCCATCTAGGAAAGGACGACACCCGATGATCTACCACACGGTCCGCATGACCCTTCGCCCCGACGCCCCGGCAGACAAGGTGGAAGAAGCGGTCGAGAGCTTGCGCAACCAAGGTCGTGTCATCCCGTCGGTGACCTCGTTCGTGGTCGGCCGCGACGTCGGCGGCGAGTTCGCGTGGGGCGCGACCTATGTCATCGAGGACCTCGACGGATACTGGGAGTACCTCAAGCACCCCGCCCACCGGCATACCGACGAGATCGGGCTCCCGTTGGTCGACACGTTCGTGTCGTTCGACGTCACCGACCACAAGGACCCGGAGATCGCCGAGAAGATCGCCGCCCTGCACAAGCGTCGCTACGAGGAGGACCCCGCCCTCGCGAAGCTGGTATCCGGTCTTGCCTCCTACACCGGCAGCAGCGCTCCCGGCACGCACGCCTACTGACCGCTCCGACGAATCGAGACACCGTGGCCCGCCGAGCCCCTGACGTCCAACACCGAACCTATGGATGGTTCTCCCTTGTTCAGCTGGGATGTCAGTAACTGCCCACGTCGAGCAGTGCACCAAGCAGTTCCTCGGGCGTCTCGACCTGCGGCAGGTGGCCGGACCGGGGCAGCAGCGTGAACGTCGACAGTGGGATCGCGGCGGCATAGGCCCTGCCGTATTCCGGGTCAACGATGCCGTCACTTTCGCCCCACAGAACGTGGGCTGGGATGTCGAGACCACCCAGCCGCTCGGCCAGCGTCGGGTCCGACATGACCGGGCCCGTGTACCCGACCAGCGCTCGCACATCCGGGCTCGGCCCGGCATCGCCGGTACCCGGCGAAGCAGGCATCTTGCTCGGGTCATGGAAGGAGAACGACCGGATCTCAGTAGGCGAGAGACCGCGGACATCGAGCATCGGATGGCCGTCGACGTCAATACCAATACCGTCGATGATCACCACGCCGCTGACCCGGGGGCTCTGCTGCAAGGCGATCTCGGCAGCGAGCCACCCACCGAAGGAGTTGCCGACGACGGTCACATCCGTGAGGTCGAGTTGCTCGATCATCGCTACATATATCCGGGCGAGCTCGATGACTCCCGTCAGCGCTTCGGCCTTCGGCGTACCGCCGAAGCCGGGGTGAGTGGGCAGCAGTACCCGGGAGTGGGTGCGCTCGGCGAGCAGATCGGCGAAGCCGGTCATGGTGACCGTGCCACCTCCACCGTGCAGGAGCAGAAACGGCCGGGTGCGGTCGCGGTCCTGGACGGTGATCTCGACCGCTCCCGCGGAGCCGACCTGGAGCGTGTGGGTGTGGGTGTGGGTGTGGGTGGGCCGGAGGGAGCCGGCCATGATCGGAGTACTCATGATTCCTCTCTTATTGACAGGAATATAAGTAACCTTATATCAGCTTCATGATACAAGCAACCTTACTCGACGCGCTAGGCTCAGGCCGTGAGATACCGCACCGCGGACGTCGCCTTGTCCGTCAAACGCCTGYAGTACCGCCATCACCGCGCGCTGAGCCGCGCGCTGGCACCATTGGGACTCTCACTCGCGCAGTGGGACACCCTGCGTCACCTGCACCGGCACCCGGACGCATCGCTGCACGACCTCGCAGTGCTGACGTTCCAAACCGACCAGTCCTTCGGCTCCCTGGCGGCCCGGATGGCCGCCCGCGGGCTGATCGARCGGGTTCCGGGGCCGGGCCGTGCCGTGCGACACCGGCTCACCGAGGAGGGCGCGCGGCTGCGCGCGGCCGGCCAGGACGCCGTGGACGCCGTCTTCGATTCCTCGTTCCGCGCCCTGTCGGCCGACCAACTCGACCAGCTGGGCGCGCTCCTGGACGCGGCCCTCGGGCCCGACCCGACCGCGTAGTGGAAGGCCGGCCCAAGCCCTCTGGTGCCGCGCCGCCTGCCCGGCATGATCACGCGAGGCGCACATGGTCAGCCCGCGGCGAGCAGGTCGACGGCCGGTCGAGTCGGGACCGCCCGCTGCCGCTCCGCGGCGAGGAACGGCCCTTCGCCGCTCGGGTCCATCACGCCGGACTCGGCCCAGCTGAAGCGGCCCGCGAGCACCTCCTGCGCCGCCGTGTAGTTGCGGGCGTCGTCGTTGCGCCACAGCGCCGCGAAGGACGCCTCGACCCGGCGTCGCGCCTGCCGGCAGAACAGGTCGGCCAGGTCGGTCGCGGTCGGCTCGCCCTCCTCGTCGAGCATCCGGGCCCGCACGACCGCCGCGCTGATGGCGAACAGTTCGGCGCCGATGTCGACGAGACGCCCGAGGAACGCCTGCTTCTTCTCCAGCCCGCCCTGCCAGCGAGCCATCCCGTAGAAGGTCGACCGGGCGAGCTTGCGCGCCGAGCGCTCCACGAAGCGCAGGTGCGTGCTGAGCCGGCCGAATTCGAGGAACGAGCGCGGCGACGTCCCACTGCCGACGGCGAGGCCGGGCAGCCAGCGGCCGTAGAAGGCAGCCGCCCGTCCGGCGCTGCGGGCCTTCGCCGCGACCGGCGCGTCCGGGGAAATGATGTCGCCGGCCACCGCGAGGTGGGTGTCCACGGCCTCCCGCGCGATGAGCAACCGCATGATCTCGGTGGAGCCTTCGAAGATCCGATTGATGCGCAGATCGCGTAGCATCTGCTCGGCCGGTACCGGTCGTTCCCCCCGGTTGGCCAGGGACTGGGCGGTCTCGTACCCGCGGCCGCCGCGGATCTGGACCAGCTCATCGGCGATCAGCCAGGCCATCTCGCTGGCATACAGCTTGGCCAGGGCAGCCTCGATCCGGATGTCCCCGCGTCCCTCGTCGGCCATCAGGCCGGACAGCTCCAGCATCGCCTCCAGYCCGAACGTGGTGGCGGCCGTGAACGCGATCTTCTGGGCGATGGCGTCGTGCTGGCCGATGGGCCGGCCCCACTGGACGCGGTCCCGCGACCATTCCCGGGCGATGCGCAGCGCGTACTTGGCGCCGCCCACGCAGGTCGCCGGCAGGGCGAGGCGGCCGGTGTTCAGCGTCGTCAGGGCAATCTTGAGCCCATCGCCTTCCCGCCCGAGGCGGTCCGCGGCCGGGACCCGGACCCGCTCGAAGCTGGTCACCCCGTTCTCGATGCCGCGCAGACCCATGAACTCGTTGCGGTGCTCCACCTTCACGCCGGGTGCGTGGGCGTCGACGATGAAACACGTGATGCCACCGCGATGACCGGCCGAGCGCGGGACGACCGCCATGACCACCAGCCGATCGGCGATCACACCGTTGGTGGTCCACAGCTTGCGGCCGCTCAGCTCGTAGGCGGCGCCGCCCTCGACCGGCACCGCCTGGCTGCTCATCCGGGCCGGGTCGCTGCCCACATCGGGCTCGGTCAGCAGGAACGCGCTGATCTCCTCGCGGGCCACCTTCGGCAGATACGTCCGCTTCTGCTCCTCGGTACCGAACCCCAGGACCGGCTCGGCCACGCCGATCGACTGGTGCGCCGAGAGCAGCGTGGGCAGGCTCGAATGCCACGAGCTGGACAGTTCAAGCGCCCTGTTGTAGTACACGGTGGTCAACCCGAGTCCGCCGTACTCCTCGGGGATCTTCATGCCGAGGGCGCCTATCCGCCGCAGCCCGTCGATCACCTGCTCGGGCAGCCGCCCGTCCCGCTCGATCTGCAACGGGTCCACCGTTTCCCGCAGGAACGACTCGAGCTGGGCCAGGAACGCCTCCCCCCGCCGCCGGTYGCCCTCCTTCGGCCGCGGGTGCGGGGAGATCAGATCGAGCCGGAGATGACCGAGGAAAAGCTCCTTGCCAAACGAGGGAAGYCGCCACTCRGCCTCCCGGGCCGCCTCGGCGACCCTGCGCGCTTCCCGTTCTCCCACCTGCGCCATGTCTCGCCTCCCCGTCCGTGAGCGGCATCCCGTCCGTCAGCGGTATGCAGTCCGTCAGCGGTATGCAGTCCCTGCCTACCCGTACTCCTACCCGCACCGCGCCCATCCGCACGAGCTGGGTGAGCCCCACCGAGCGGTGTAGATCGGGGCTGCTGGACCCCCATCCCCAACACGATCATCAGCCACCCAACGCTGAGCGGGTACGCGCGGATGATCCTGATCTGGCTTCTCTCCCACACACCCGAGTACTTGGCCACCGTCAACGCGGACGCTGTCGAGCGCGAGTTCCGGGGCTGGGGTCGGCGGGTCGTTGCCGCCRCTCTCAAGGAGCTTGAATCCTCCGGGCATCTCGTTCGGAGACGGGTTCCGGGTCCAGGTGGTCGGGTGATCTGGGCTCCGTTGGCGSTCCGGGCCATGCCAGAGAGTGGTGATGCGAACACGCCAGCGGAACTACCGGTTTCGGATGGTCCGTCAGCGGAACGTCCGTATGTGGATAACCCCAACCACAGGGCAGAAACCACCCCGCCCGACCCGATCGAGGCCAGCACCGCGGAGGACGACCCGCCGGATCCCCGCCCCTCGCTGCCCTCTCCCGACCCCAGCGCGGCCAGCTCCACCACAGGCAGCAAGGCAGGCGGGGAGTCAGCTCCCGCCGTACCCGCCGGTGCCGACCTGGTCCAGACGCTGATMGACCTGGTCCGTGCGGTGACCGGGCAGACGATCGACCGGGACCTTGCCGGCAAGGGGGTGGCGATGGTCCTGCGGGCGAAGGACGGCACACCGCGGCCTGTGTCGGATCCGGTGGCCTACCTGCGGACAGCGGTCGAGACGGCGCCCACACGGTTCCTGGAGACGTTCGTCCCGCCGCGTGCGGGCAGCGCCCACAGCCGGCCGCGGCGCGGCTTCGACCCGAACGCGACGATCCACGAGCCGCGTGRCATGACCGGCCTGGACATCGACCCTGCTACGGGGTGGCCGGTCGACATGAACCCGGGTGGACGCCCGCTGCGCCGGAAGGAGACCGCCCGCGCCTTCGAGGCTGAGCAGGCCCGGGTCACAGCGTCCGGTCCGGCCGGTGACCCGTCGAAGCTGGTGTGCCTCACCCACCCGACGGCCACGTTCCACCCGGACGGGACGTGCCCGGAATGCCGCCCAGCAGCCACGCACACCGCCGAACCGGGATGGACGGCGTGGATGTCTGCGCCCACGCCCCGTACGGCCAGCACGGGCCTGCCTGCGTGGTGTGGCTCCTGCGGTGGGGACGCCGGTCACTCCCCGGCCGTCATGCAGGCCAACCCGTCGTACCGGACGGACACCGGCCGGCCCCGCGGCACCCCTTGCCCCCGGTGCCACCCGGATGGGATCCGCGCCAGCGCATGAACGGGCATCGGACACCCCTCGGGCCGGTCACTGGCGCTGGCGTGGTCGGCGTGCGCCGGCCCGGCGCGGGTCACCAGCGACCGGTCCGTGTAGGCGCCGGCGAGCTGACCCCGGCGCAGCATCCATGCTCCGCCGTCACGTTCCCACCAGGACGGCACGAGCAGATGCCGCGGGGTGTCGGCGATCTGCTCGTGCCAGCGGGAGCCGGGATGCGTCACCTGGCCGGCCAGGGCGCGGGCATGAGCCCGCCACTGTTCCGGCGCCATCAGGACAGGATCTCCGCGGCGACCCGGTGGAGGGCGGGGCAGAGCCCGACCTCGTCCCGGTAGTGGGTGAAGTCGGAGAGGATGTCGGCGGCGTTGACGAGGATCGCGTACCGGCCGGACGGGCTCGACAACACGTCCGCGAACGTGGTGTAGATCCGGGAGGCAACGTTCAGGGACGGCCAGGGCGGTGCAGTACAACCGGGCCGCGCCGTAGCCGGCGACGTTGGTGCCCCAGTGCTYCCAGTCCAGGATCATCAGGTTCGGGACGGTGACGTTGCCCCARTGCAGGTCGAGATGTTCGGTGCTGCCCCACCCTGGCACGGCATCGGCCGGTGCAGGACGACCGAACACGGCGTGCAGCAGGTTGGTGTACCGGTCGATCCGGTTTCCCCAGATCTCCCGCCCGGTCGGCTGCCGGGAGAGCGCGTCCAACGATGCACGCAGGTCCGCCAGCCACGCCGAGGACAGGTCGAGCGGCCGCCCCAGGTACTGATCCCCGGGTGTGGCGGGCGGGTCCGGCACGTAGGTCATCAGCTCGGCGCAGACCGGCACCGGCACAGGGTCGGGGTGGGTCCATTCGGCGCTGTCGAGCAGCGTCGGTTTACAGATCCCGGTCAGGGGCCCGGCGTCGCGGGTACCGTGCCACGGCTCCACGTCCATGGCGTCTTCGAGGAACGGGGCGACCCGCAGCCACGCCGTCTCTCCGCGGTGGGTGACCGGCCCGCCGATGACGTTCCCGGACGCGCTGAGGGCCGGCGCGCCCTGCGGCTGCACCCCGAGCTGTGCAGCGCCGTCACGCCAGACCGACCCCATCCAGGCGTCGTCGACCCGGACCGGCACCCACCTCATCGCCTGCTCACTTCCCCTTCGGCTGGCAGTTCGACCCCTTGTTACCGGTATCGGACGGGGTGCAGGACGGGGCGCACGACGACGCCGGGGCGCACTTCGGGTTCGGTTTGCACGCCATCGGCACTCCGACATGCCGGCGGGCCTGGTCGAGCGCCTCGACCTGGGCGCCGAACGCCTCCCCGGCCAGGATCGCGCCGAGCCCGGTCC
>NZ_MAQZ01000024.1:0-2060 GCF_001756285.1 Frankia sp. CgMI4 | reverse complement strand
CCCCACCTCCGCCATTCCTTCACCGGTCATGACCGTGGCAAACGAACCGGGGGTGGGATCATCCGTGCGTTCAGCTACCGCCGAGGCGACAGTCCGTGCCCGTTCCCGTGCCTGCAAYGTCGCCCATGAGGGAAGAGGTTCGATCCCGCACCAGCCGATATCGCCATCGGCGGTACTTCGTGAGGAACCTCCACCCAACTCCGTGGCCAGCGCCGCCAGCGCTGCCGCGCGACGTTCTCGCGAGACACGGTGAGCCGACCRCAGCAGCGRCCACACGGGAAGCCTACGCAACCGCGCCCATCGGATCGTTTCGACCACTGCCCGCCGGCTATGCCCGATCGCGAACAAATCTGCCAGAATGATTGGTGGAGAACACAGCAGGCTATCCCCGCCATCRCCAGTCAAATGGCAATCAGTGTCGAAGGTTCTCCGCATCCAGGCGAGTTGACCGGAAAATCGGGCATGCGCGATCGTGGACGGCGCCGGTTCGTCTGTTACCGGGACAACATCCAACGCAGAATACGGCGCGTGCTCCGCGCCCAGCGGCATGAGGCGATGAACGATTCCGGAATGTCTGGCCGCGAGCCGCGCATAGTCCACGTCCCCACCCGTGGCACGGCCGACTGGATGCACCGTCACCCCGGTCACCGGCCGCGAAGTGCCGGACGACGCATGGGCTAGCAAAGCAAGAGATGTCGAGTCGAACCCGCCTGACATATCCGCTGTCAGCGCTGTCGCGTTGACTGCCCGCACGGCCACCGCCGCTGCCAGTTCCGCCCGCAGTCGCCTGCCGGGTGAATCTGCGCATGGTCGAGGCGACCACATCCGTTCCGCCCGCACCGCCCCCGAGCGGATCAGGGTCAGGCGATGTCCGGCGGGTACAAGCCCTACGCCCTTGAACGCGGACCGCCCCGCAAACAGGACAGGCACCGACGGAGCCAAAAGCCACATCGCCAACCGATCCAGATCCGGCCCGGCACCGGTCAGCGCAGCCAACGCGCGTGAGCTGGAAGACCAGTACACCCCGCCGTCCAGCGAGGCTGTGTAGATGGGCCATGCTCCACCGAGGTCGGTCCAGATGCGGGTAAGGCTGTCGGTGACTTCCACAGTGGTGTAACTACCCGCCCACTGCCAGGCCACGTCGTCCGGAACCCCGTGCGTTCCGAGTCGCGTCAAAGAATTCCGAGTGATGGCGCAGGGGCCGATCACCGCAACCATTCGGTGGTCGCTGTGCGTCGTGCGGACCTCGTGCCCGTCCCATCGGCCGACCGTCCAGCATCCGGGAATGGTCGGCCACACCTCCGCACTGTTGGCAGGGGTCCGCGGTGGCGTTGCGGCGCTACTGAAGCCCCCGAACCAGCGCATGTCTCCCATCCCTTTCGTCCTTTCCTGAACGTACTGGTGCCTGGCCCCATGCGGAACCAGGCACCAGCAGGACGCGGACTAGCTGTTATACGCCTTCCGCTTGTCCTCCGCGCTGCCCTTGCCCTGGCCGAGTGTCACCATCGACGCCTCACCGAGGCACACCAGCAGCACCGGATCCTTTTCCGCCGGACCCTCGTGCGACTGGAGGTCAACCGTCACCATTTTTCCGCCCTACCTTTCCTGGTGTTTGCGCGGCCAATACCGCGCCTGGGTACCCGACAGCGGCCGATTCCGCGTCGGKGGATCTGGGTGAAGGCTCACCGGAGCGTCATTCTTGACTATGACGCAGCGTCGACCTTCAAATCAGAGCAGGGAAATGGATCTCCCAGACGTCGATCGGCAACACCACTTCGTGGTCGCGCAGGCGCACCCGATGCAAACTGAACGTCACTCCGTCCGGTGTCACATCCGGRTTCGGYCTCGATCCCGCCATTACGATCCGGGGCAACTCRCCTGCCATGATCCTCTGTCGYCGCAGCCGGATACCGACCGCCCACGCCACCCRGGATTCCATCAGCGACGTGAACCTGCGGTGCATCAGTACGAGCCCCACCGGAGCAAGCTGGGCAATCCCAATACTTGCCCCCACCATGATTTCCTCGTCCACCGCCAACTGGTCGGACAGCAGCATCTCC
>NZ_MAQZ01000023.1:0-2127 GCF_001756285.1 Frankia sp. CgMI4 | reverse complement strand
GTCGGGGCCGACGACGGCTTCTTCGACCTCGGCGGCGACTCGCTGCTGGCCATGCGGCTGATCGCTCGCGTGCAGGCCGAGCTGAACGTCGGGATGGACATCCGCGCGCTGTTCGCCGAGCCCACCCCGGCCGGTGTCGCCGGGCTGGTCGGCGAGGGCGGCGCGGCCCGCGCCGCGTTGGTCCCGAGGCCCAGGCCCGACGTGATCCCGCTGTCGTACGGCCAGGCCCGGATGTGGTTCCTCAACCGGCTCCAGGAGGGCAGCGCGGTCTACAACACGCCGTACGCGCTTAACCTGAGCGGAGACCTCGACCGATCGGCGTTACAGGCGGCGCTGACCGATGTCGTGCGGCGGCACGAGGCCCTGCGCACCGTGCTCCCCGACACCGACGGTGTCCCCCGCCAGCAGATCCTGCGGGAGGACCCCGAACTCGTGRTCGTCTTCGCCGCGGCGGAGGAGCTGCCCGGTCTGCTGGCGGCCGAGGCGGGCCGCGGCTTCGACGTCGGGCGTGAGCCGCCGTTGCGGGCCCGGCTGTTCGCGCTGTCCGAGCGGGAGCACGTGCTGTCGCTGGTCATCCACCACGTCGCGACCGACGCCTGGTCCATGAGCGTGCTGGCCAGGGACCTGCCCACGGCCTACGCGGCGCGGTCCCGCGGGCAGGCCCCGTCGTGGGAGCCGCTTCCGGTGCAGTACGCCGATTTCGCCATGTGGCAGCGTGACCTGCTGGGCGACGAGTCCGACCCGGACAGCCTGATCAGCGAGCAACTGGCCTACTGGCGCGAGGCACTGGCCGACCTGCCCGCCGAGCTCGCCCTGCCCGCCGACCGGCCGCGCCCGGCCGTGGCGAGCTTCACCGGTGGTGAGGTGCCGATCCGGATCAGCCCCGCGGTGCACGCCCGGCTCACCGACCTCGTGCGCGGCGGCCGGGGAACGCTGTTCATGGTGGTCCAGTCGGCGATCGCGGTGCTGCTGTCCCGGCTCGGCGCGGGCACCGACATCCCCATCGGGGCGCCGGTCGCCGGCCGCGGTGACACCGCGCTGGACG
The DNA here is from genome assembly GCF_001756285.1 of Frankia sp. CgMI4. Classification (NCBI taxonomy): domain Bacteria; kingdom Bacillati; phylum Actinomycetota; class Actinomycetes; order Frankiales; family Frankiaceae; genus Frankia; species Frankia sp. CgMI4. The sequence goes on along the minus strand of NZ_MAQZ01000023.1, from coordinate 1,082 downwards.
ACCTGATCGGCTTCTTCGTCAACACCCTGCTGCTGCGTACCGACGTCAGCGGCGACCCCTCGTTCGAGGAACTGCTGGCCCGGGTGCGGGAGCGGAACCTGGCCGCCTACGCCCACCAGGACGTGCCGTTCGAGCGGCTGGCCGAGGAGTTCCGTGGCCGCGCCCGTCACCCCGTCTTCCAGGTCCTGCTGGCCTTTCAGAACGTGCCGCTGGACACGCCGTGGGAACTGCCGGGACTGACTGTGCGGCCGGTCCAGGGTGACGGGGACGCCGTCGAGTTCGATCTGTCCTTCAGCCTGGAGGAACGCAGGACCRCCGCCGGGACACCGGCCGGCATCGAGGGCGTGGTGCGCTACTCCGCCGACCTGTTCGACCGTTCGACGGTGCGGAGGCTGGCCGAACGTCTGCTGGGCGTGCTGGAGCGCGTCGCCGCCGATCCCACGCTGCGGGTCAGCCAGGTGCCCGTGCTGGGTGYGGACGAGCGTCACCGGGTCCTCCAGGAGTGGAACGACACCGGGGCCGCGGTGGCCGACGGCACGCTGACCGGGGCGTTCGCCGCCCGGGTGGCCGAGTGTCCCGACGCGGTGGCAGTGCTGGACCGGTACGTCACGCTGACCCACACGCACCCGGACACGGCGGCGAACTGGGTTGCGCAGGACCGGTACGTCACGCTGACCTACGCGCGCCTGGACACGGCGGCGAATCGGGTGGCGCGGGATTTGGTGGCGGCTGGGGTGCGGTCTGGTGATCGGGTTGGGGTGGTGATGGAGCGGTCGGTGGAGTTGGTGGCGGTGTTGGTGGGGGTGGTGAAGGTGGGGGCGGCGTATGTGCCGGTGGATGTGGAGTGGCCGGTGGTGCGGGTGGGGSGGGTGCTGGCTGAGGCGGGGGTGCGGGTGGTGGTGGCYGAYGWSKGGGYGYCTGATCTGCCSGRGTCTGTCGGGGTGGTGTGGGCGGGTGGCTGGGTGGATGGGGAGGGGGAGTGTGGGCCGCCGGCGGTGCGGGTGGGTGCGGATGATGTGGCGTATGTGATGTATACGTCGGGGTCGACGGGGGTGCCGAAGGGTGTGGCGGTGACGCATGCG
>NZ_MAQZ01000022.1:0-2269 GCF_001756285.1 Frankia sp. CgMI4 | reverse complement strand
CATCACGTCCCGGAGGTTCACCATTCGCGCGAGCCCCGTAGGAATACCCGTTCTCGTCATCCCACTCCCAGTCGTCATCGTCGACGTCGTACCTGTCCTCGTCCTTCATCGCTCCCACCTCTACCGACCRCATCCGTCAGACCGCGAACCCCCGGTACCTGTGGGACCAAGAATGCTGCGCACTCCAGCCACGGCACCCCAGGCCCCCAACGGCACCGGCCGGGGGGGACGGCCCCAAGCCCGACCAGGGCCGCTACGAGAAGTTCAACGCGGATTCCGCACGTGCCCAAGGACAGATGCCACGTCAAGTAACCGGCTGTCACCGACGRCCCGTCCGGCGATCAGAGCCGTTGTCCGGTTGACRTGACCAGTCKAATCGCAGGTCAAATGATCAGTCGACCARCCGAATCCACGGTGACTTCCCTGCCGCCCGGTCCGCCACCGAACATGGGCCGCTACGCTTCGTGCAACCCCTTGTTCTGGGAGGCACCCGTGACGCCACATCGCGCGACAGAGCACCCCGGATGGAACCCCTCTATGCTCCGCCGGCATCGGCTTCAGTACGGGCTCACCCTTCCCACGCTCGCCGAACGCATCCGCAATATCGACGTCGACAGCGCCCGTGAACGAAGCTTCACCCCGCCACTGGCGACCGCCGAAGTCATCGGCAAGCACGAACGCGGSCAGACCTACCCCGGCGCCGACTACCGCGCCAGCTACCGGCACATCTTCGGCACTGGAGACRCCGACCTGGGATTCCGCCACCGGCTCCCCGCCGAGCACGCCCAGACGACTCCGCAGCAGGCCGACTCTCCCAGTGACCGGGCCGCGTCCTCTCCGCCGCCTTACTCTGGAGACATCGGCGGGTACACCGCTTCACGCCCGCCCGATACCGACGGGCCGGAGAGGCGGATCATGACCGAATCAGAAGAGGCGTTTAACTTCCTGGTCAACGCCGAACGGGCCGCGGCTCGACCGGAAGTTCTCGACTTCCTCCACCAACAGGTACGCAGCCTCGCCATCGCGTTCCCGACCGAGGCGACGAACCTTGTAGGCCCGCTACTCGACGCACAGCGCGTCGCCTTCAGACTCCTGGACGGYCCAACTCCGCCAGACCAGGCCCGGGACCTCTACTTTCTCGCAGCAATCACCTCCGGCCTCCTCGCCCGCGCAGGAGTCGACCTCAGCCAGCACACAACCGCCGACATCTACGCCCGCGTCGCCTACCTGTGCGCCGACCGGGCAGATCATCCCGGCCTGCGCATCTGGGTACGCACCGAACAGGCCCGCGCCGCCTACTGGACAGGGGCACCACACGAGGCACTGCGCTACATCGAAGCAGCCGAAGCAGACGTCCACCTCGTTCACGGCACGGCAGCGATAGAGACCGCCGTACAGGCAGCCCGTGCCCATGCGGCACTCGGCGACAGCGCACAGGCCCATGCCGCCATCACGCGAGCCGTAGACCTCCGCGAGCGGACCCGTCCCGACGACCTGGACGAGATCGGGGGTGAACTCTCCACCCCGGTAGCCGTCCAACTGTTCATCGCATCCGATGCCCTTACCCGACTCCCCGAGGACCCACGCGCCGAGCAGGCAGCCATGGACGCCGTGGAAGCCTTCGCCGCCGCAGGTAACGCCAGCTACGGCAGCCGAGCCGGGGCCCACATCAACCTCGCTCTGGCTCGCACCCGCCGGGGTGACGTCGACGGYGCCCAAGACGCCCTCCGGCCCGTCCTAGCCATCCCAGCCCAGCGCCGCAACCACGGGATCCGCACCCTCATGCAGCGCATTCAAGGTGCGCTGACCGACCAGCGGTACGGACGATCGCCGCAGGCACTCGACATTGCAGCCGAGGTCGAGAACTACTGCCAGGTGACCCCGACAACCCGGATCCCCGAGTAGTTCAAGATCCTCGCTAATGTTCTGTACCGTTTCAAGGGCGGCCTTCGGYCGCCGCGGGGGGCCTGCCGCACGCGCCGCGCGTCGCCCCGTGCGCGCCGCGCCTACGGGATCGCCGCACCCGGCCGGGGCCCCGCCTCCCTCCGGTCGGCACCCCGGCCGGAGCGTCGCCCCGTGGGCGCGTCGGCCCGTCGGCGTGTCGGAGCGTCAGGCCCCCCGCCAGAGGGTCCGTGACGACCGTGACGATCGGCGATGCTGATGCCGCTGGTCCACGCCGGTGCTCCAGGAGCCGCGCGACGTCCGCGAGGACGGTGCCGCTGCTGGTTGTTGGGGCTCCGCCCCAAACCCCGGCCCTCACTCTGGAGGA
>NZ_MAQZ01000021.1:0-2350 GCF_001756285.1 Frankia sp. CgMI4 | reverse complement strand
CCTGAACGCCTGCGCCACAGCCGGCGGGAAAGCACCCGCCGGCCCCGCCCTCGAACCCTTCCTCACCTGGCAGACCACCACCCAGACCGGCAGCCCTCCCAGCACCGACCCACCCCAGGACGGCCCACCCGACGGGCCCGAGCCCTAACCCCACCCACAAGCCGAAAACCACCCGACCGGCAACACCGGCCGGGCCTTCGGCCCGCCCACCCACGCCATCACCGAACTCTTACGAACAATGAAGTGCCTGGGCGTCACTCGCATCTGGAACCGGGCTAGCCAATGGGTAGAATGTGGGCGCGTAACGAGCGACGGCCCAGAATGCGAGGACGGTTGYRGCGGCGGCCAGGAACAATCGCCCTTGCCAACTGCGGAGCACACCTTGAACGGTATATACCCTGGACGGCCCGAAGTCTTTCAAGGTGCGATCAGACGCAATTTCAGCTGGCGACAGCAGAGGCTCGCTTTGTTCGGCACCGGTTTGCGGTTGGCTATCGGCCGCTTCCCCAACTTTTTCCCCGGTGATGTCTTGCCYCCGCGAAAGAGACTCCTTCTTTACCTGCACCAGGGAGCCTGAAGGTAGATGCAGGGCTTCCTCGTAGAGCTGAAGCGTCTTATCGGTCGCCATCGTATTACCGAGTTCATTCGGCGACAGCGTGCTGTGGTGCCTCCCTATTTTGTCCCCCATATAGCGCAATGAAAAACCGCGCCCCTCGCGGGCCTGTCGCATCGCGGCGCCGACGCGCTGAGCCGGTGTGAGGACGGGCGACCGCCCCGGCTCATTGGCGGCAGGCACGGCCAGGCCGCCCGTGCGCGGAGCCGCGAACGGGACTGCCTCCTCCTCATCGCTTGGTGGCRACCGACGACCCTCCCCCATGTCAGCACCTCAGTATCCCGGAGAGACGCGGCCTGCTGCTTGACGGGAGTGAGGTGGTTGGTTGGCCGGGTGGTTGRCAGGCGAGCCAACCAGCTCTGAAACGGTTGGTGGTTGGTTGACGCCCACAACCAGGKGGTTTGTGTTGCAGCCWCGATCGCATCAGGCCGTCGGCCACCCTGGCTGGYGGCACCAAGATCGCTGAGACTGGAGCGCGCCAATGGCTGACGCCTCGCGGGTGGGCGCTGTCCCGGACCCCCTGGACCAGCTGACGAAGGAGCTGGCCCCCGTCCGKTCGGCCGCCTCGCCCCTGGACCTGGAGCCGCTACTGCGGGACCTTCCCGCCTTGACCGGCCTCGGCATCGTCCGCGGGCGGGTGCATGCCGCCACCAGCCTTGGGTTGGCGACGGCGGTGCTGGCGGTGGTGCGGGAGGYGGCGGCCAGCCTGGATGAGGCGGTGCCTGAGCACAACCAGGTGCATCTGCTGTTCCGKGTGCATCCGAAGACGGCGCGGCTCACGYCGGCGGGCGCGCGGCAGGCCGCCCAAGAAGTCAGCGGCGTGGAGATGCGTCAGTTTCGATTTCGCCAGGAGGGGCGGTTGAGGCGGCTCGTCGCGCAACAGCTGCTGGAAATGCAGTACGGAGCCGACCACCGCCCTTACGAATAAAGCGGCCGGAGCACGTGGTGACAGCGGCCGAATGGGTGCGCCTCCAGCTCCAGCGCGCCCCCACCTTGAGCGCCGACAAGTGGGCCAAGATCGCCGGGGTTATCCGGGCGGTTCCGTCCGGGACGTAGGCCGGGTGCGGGGCGTCAATAGGCGAACCACCTAAAACTCTGCCAGGTTCGCGGTCGTGGTTTAGCTCTGTGGAGCCTAAAATCGGCCCCGAGAAAGCTCATAACAAGATTAWGATCTTTGACAGTGTGCTCACGCGGGCGCATTTCGGCGACCTCAMCGGCCTGAACTTTGCGCCCCTGCTTCGGTTGTCCTTTGAGATTGAGCCTTTCCCTGCAACGTTTGGTGACGCTCCGTGAGCGTCGCTGGGTGTGAGCGTCCCTGGGGGTGGAGACGATGAAGGCGCGGGGCTCCGGTAGGAAGTTGTTCCGACCAAAGAGCAACTCCGAAGGAACCCCACGCCTCGATGAGTTTCACATACACCGCCGAGCTGCCGTTCGGCGATCACACCGTTTTCCGTCTGGCGGGTCTTCTCGTGGCGGRGCKTCAACGTCGTGGTACCCGCAAGGGCACYCGGACGCTGTCCGCGTTGGAACAGGCCGTGATGGTCCTGCGCTGGTTCTGTGACGGCACCAGGGCCAGGCGGCTCTTCTCCGATCATGGGGTGTCCCGGTCGGTGGGCTACCGCTACCTGCACGAGGGAGTCGCCGTGCTCGCCTGGCAGGCCCCGGACCTGCGTGAAGCGCTGATGCGGGCCAGGGTCGCCGGCTACGAGCATCTCATCGTTGACGGCACGGTCATCG
>NZ_MAQZ01000020.1:0-2367 GCF_001756285.1 Frankia sp. CgMI4 | reverse complement strand
ACAGCCCGGGAACCAGACAAAACAGACATCGACCCGAGACCGCAAACCAGCTCAAACACCCCACCACGAACCAGCACACCAAACACGCACAGAACACGTCTCACGCGACGTCAACCATAAAATTGGAGATCAAGAAAACCGCGAAAGTCGAGGTGGCTGCCCACGCCGCGTCGGCACCTTCGCCCAGGYCGCCCTCGTCCTCGCCACCGAGGGCCTTTAGGAAAACCAACTTTGAAATGGCTCACTGTCGGAGGTGGCATTTTCGATTCTACGAGTTGACAGGGATCGACGTGTCGGCCTGGAAGTCCGCAAAGCCATGACGGCGCTTAGTCCCAGCAGACGAGGCAGAGCAGCAGCGCTCACAATCGGTCATTCGGAGGACAGATCAGCAACTGCCGAGGAGCTTCTTGAATCCTCAGACCCGAACGTCCGAGTAGCGGCAGCGAAGGCACTCACACGAATCGCKAGCACTGATGTAGGCGCGGCTCCGCTCGTGGCTCTGGCGCGCAACGACCAAGACCTAGCGGGCAAACATTCAGCCCGGGCCGCGTGGGTGTCGTTTGATGGCATGACGTGATGCCGGTCGGCGCGGGTGCGCCTCCGGTCGGTGGTGTTGTCGGGTGGGGGTTGTGTTTCAGGCCGGGGTGGCGGGCGGCCAGTCGGGGATCCAGSCCCGGCCGGTGACGACCTCGCGCAGGGTCGTCATGACGTCGCGGCCGTGCTTCGCGGCGGTGCGCAGGTAGCCGAGGATCGTGTACCGGTCCTGGGTGACCGTGTCGCTGGTCAGCCGCCCGGAGATGTTCTGCTGCAGCTTCGCGGGGCGTAGTTCGCGTTCGGCGTCGTTCGAGGTCGCCGGGATGGCCGGGTCGGTGAGGAACCGCAGCACGTCGGCCTGCCGGGTGCTGAGGAACTCCACGAGCAGGCGGGCGGGGCGCTCGCCGGGGCGGGTGCCGTGCGAGGTCGTGGCGGACATCCCGACCTTCATGCCGTCGCGGAACAGGGCAAGCAGGTCCTCGACGCTGGTCGGCGCCGGTCGGGCCGGGGGTGTGCAGTAGCGGCAGTGCGCCGGGTTGTGGCACGCGACGCGGCCGGCGGCGAGGTCGGCGGCGTGGCGGGTGAGGTTCGTGTGGTGGATCAGACCGCGCAGCGCGTCGGCGGTCTGCGCGGGCCAGTGCTGGTCGGGGTAGGTCTCGGCTGCGGCGGTCAGGTCCCTGAGGAGGTGCTGGGCGCAGRGCTGGTGGACCAAGCCGAGGAAGGCCGGGGCGTCGGGATCGTGCGCGCCGTCGTCGCCGGTCCCGTCGGTGAGCGGGTCACCGACGGTGGGGTTGAAGAAGCCGTGGTCGTAGAGGTGGTAGCGGTCGTGGACGACGGTCGCGCCGGCGGCGGCGAGCTCGCCGAGCACAGAGGCCTGAAACGTCGCCAGGTCGCGGTCGCCGAGCAGGAAGTGGGTGTACAGCTCGGTGCAGGCGACCAGCAGGTGGCGCCTGGCGTCCTTGCGGCCGGGCCGTGGCAGCCGCGGGCCGACCCTGATCGGGGTCTCGTCCATCACGACGACCGCGCACAGGGTGATCAGCGCCCGGATCCGCTGGTGCGCCGCCGTGAGCGCGGCCGCGACGGCGCTCAGCAGGCCATGCACGAACCCGGTCGACGGCGCGGCGCCGGTCAGCGAGGCCAGCAGGTCCACGCATCGTCCGACCGGCAGGTGGTGGACGACCATCAGGTAGACRCACCAGGCCCGCAGGTTCGGCCCGTAGCCGATCGGCCCGCGGTGAGCGCCGTCCGGGCGGKTGGCCTGGTGGACCTTCCCGCAGGCGCATGCCAGCACGTGCCGGTCGTACTGGGTCACCCGGGCCRTGACCAGCGGGATCTCGACCTGCTGGTAGGAGTCCACGACGCCGAGGTCCCGGGCCGTGCCCCGTCCCAGGGCCGTGGCCAGGTCGTTCCCGCACCCACACCGGCCCTCCGGGAACCGGTCGACCTGCTCGTCGGGGTCCTCGACCCGGGCCAGGTGCGTGCCCGACGCGCCGGGYTGCCCCCCACGCCGACGCTGCTGCCCACCGCCGGTACGGGTCTTCCTCGGGGCCGGCGCGGGCCTCCCGGGCTGGTCGTCCTTCGACGACGGGAACGAGGAGTTGCCGCTGTTCCGCGACATCAGGTGCTCCAGCCGGTCGAGCCGGGCCGCGAGGTCCTCGTTGACCGCGGCGAGCTTCTCGTTCACCGCGACCAGCCGCTCGTTCTCGGCCCGCAACGCCGTGTTCTCCTCCGCCAGACGGGCAACCAGCACCCAGACCAGCCACGGCACAGCCGCCGACGCGGCGGGCGCTGGCCTGTCGTGGGAAGGGCCGTCCGGTGTGGGCACACCACGGA
>NZ_MAQZ01000019.1:0-2491 GCF_001756285.1 Frankia sp. CgMI4 | reverse complement strand
CCATCCTCACTCTCGACAACCCCGCTGACCTGCATCAATGACTTTGCGGGTCACCCTGGGACTCTCCCTCCGGACCCGTGTTGGAGATCCACAACTTCTGACGCAGCCCCTTGAMCTGGGAATACGCCTCAACGGCATAGTCGCGGAGGTAGTCMCGGAGGRAAGCAACCGTCTGATCGGATCTGGACAGGTCCCACAGAATAATCGAACAGTACATCTGACTCCTTGGTGGAACGGCTTTTCTTCACTCTTTCCTCAGACACTTTCAAGTGATCCTTGAGTTGAACTCGACTTCCTTGCGCACGGCCGGGATGAGTCATATAGTCCCCGATGGATCGCCATTAGTTTACGATAAGAGACTCGCCGAGAAGGAACTTGGGATGCCCGCTAAGAAGAAACTCTCCGCCGTCGTGCGAATCCAGCAGGAGGGTGGAAACGCCAACGTCGCCAAGATTGGCCAGGCTCTCGGTACCTATGGCGTCAACATCGTCGGGGTGATGAAGGAGTTCAACGAAGCCTCGGCGATCCACCACGGGCTGCAGGTCTCGGCAGATGTTTCGATCTTCGAGGACCGCTCCTTCGAGCTCTCCGTCAAGTCGCCCGCCACGACCAGTCTGCTGCTCCAGGCCGCGGGTGTCCGCAAGGGCAGTCCGAGGCCGCATGCCGAGCACGCTGGTGCGGTCACCGTCAGCCAGCTCCGTGAAATCGCCAAGGTCAAACTGCCCGACCTCAACGTCGATTCGATGGAAGCGRCGGAAAAGATAGTGGCTGGAACGGCGCGCTCCATGGGAATAAAGGTCACCGGTTGAAGTGGGCCGCGGCCGGCGGAACCAACGCGGGGAGACAGGATGGCATTGGGTATCGAAGACCGGCTCGAGCRCAATCGACTCGCGACTCAGCTGGCTGGCGCGGCCCTGACGCATTTTCTGGCGGATGACGAGAAAAGCGTGGCGGCGTGCATCCGGCAGATACCGGATCCGCCCGGACCCTGGGTCGGCATGCTGCGCTTCGCGGCCTTGGCGGTCGCGGTCATCGCCGAGGACAGTGGCGTGGAGCAGCGGGACGTCGCCCAGCAGCTCCTACTCAGGGTCGCTGAGCTCCAGGAGTGAGTGGTACGGGGGGGTCGAGGACTCGTTGTCTTCAGGGGAGGGCCTCCTCGATCCAGCCCCTGATTGTGGTGTGGTGGGCAGCCCAGGCGCCCCACACCTGCGCCGCCCAAGCTCTGAGCAGGGTCTCGTACTCGCCGGCATCATCGGCGGGGGCGAGGTCGGCGATTGTCATCCGGCCGTGGAGCAGTACGGGGTCGAGGTCCAAGGGGTGGAACACCGGTCGGGCGACCATGCGCCGGTGCAGGCGCGGTCCTTYCCTCGGGTCGGCCCCGTCCTCCAGGAACAGACACAGCGTCATCAGGCAGATGGACAGGCCCTGCACCCGACGCGGCTGCGACCAGTCGACGTGCTGCGCGGTGTAACTGTCGACCAGCAGCTGGTGGGAGGAGTAGCGGGCGGGGTCGTTGTAGGACCGGCCGAGCATCTCCGTGTACAGCAACCAGCACCCGGCCGAAGCCGCCGCCGCCTGGCCGGGTATCTGCTCCGGTGGCTCCGGCAACATGAGCCCGCAGCCGGGGCAGTCCCGCGCCGGCCCCGCCGAAAAGCCCATCATTCGGCTTTCACCTGCCTTTCAGTGCCAGTCGCGCCCAGCCACGCACTGTCTCGTGTTGGGCCGACCAGGACCGCCACACGGCCTCGGCCCAGTCGCCGAGGCAGGCGGCGCGCTGTTCAGGGGCCACGGAACGGACATCGGCTACGGTCATGTCGCCCATTCGCTCCGGCGGAGGCAGATAGGGCCAGGCACTCGCGCCCAGAAGCGGCAGGACAGTACGGCTCATCCTGTTTAACCGCGTCATCAGCTGCGCCGCCGGCAGCCGCTCCTCGATATGCAGACACAGCGACGTCAGGTGCACTGCCACGGACTGGCGCTGCCGCAGCTCGTGCTCCGCCCCTCCGGGGTGCTGTGCCGCATAGCAGTCCAAGGCCAGCCTCAGCTCCGCTTGGGCCAGGTTCTGAGCGGTCACCTCGCCGTACAGCTGCCAGCACCCCGGGGAGGAACACATGTAGGCATGGACAGGCCCGGATACGTCCGACACTTCGGCGCCGCATCCGACGCAGACCACCGTCGGCATGTCGCTGACCGCCCGTTCTCTTCGACCGAAGACTGACAGCCCCTCCGTGGACCTTATGCCAAGCCGGGCGGCACGCCCGCTCGTTCCGGGTCTGTAAAGTTACCGGTGCAACTGTGGCGAATCGGACTACCTGCGGCCTGCGGTGAGCCGGCCGTCGAACGCGACGTCGAAGGCGTTGAGCGCGCCCTTCCAGCGGATCACCCAGCGCTTACGGCCAGGGCTCCGGCGAGGTAGCGCAGCGTCATAGTTGGTAGCTGTTGGTAGCCTGCCTGGTGATCACTTCTGGGCATCCGATGGGCGATTGATTGT
>NZ_MAQZ01000018.1:0-2579 GCF_001756285.1 Frankia sp. CgMI4 | reverse complement strand
CCCGCCGAGGAGCTGCTGTGCGGCCTGTTCGCTGAGACCCTGCACCTGGACCGGGTCGGCGCCGACGACGACTTCTTCAACCTCGGCGGCGACTCCCTGCTGGCCATGCGACTGATCGCCCGCGTGCAGGCCGTGCTGGACGTCGAGGTGAACATCCGCGAGCTGTTCGCCGCGCCGACCCCGGCGGGCATCGCCAGGCTGGCCTCCGGCGGCGGGAGCGCCCGTACCCCCCTGGTGGCCGGGCAGCGGCCCGAGGAGATCCCGCTGTCGTTCGGGCAGACCCGCATGTGGTTCCTCAACCGGTTGCAGGAGGGCAGCGCGGTCTACAACATGCCGATGGCGCTGCGGCTGCGCGGTGACCTGGACCGGGACGCGCTGCGAGCCGCGCTGAAGGACGTGGCACAGCGGCACGAGACCCTGCGCACGGTGTTCCCCGACCGGGACGGGGTGCCCTTCCAGAAGATCCTGGACGGCGGCCCCGAGCTCGTGGTGCGTGCGACCAGCGAGCGGGACCTCGCGGACCTGCTGGCGGCCGAGGCGGCACRTGGCTTCGACGTACGCAGCGAGCCGCCGTGGCGGGCCGAGCTGCTCGTCCTGGCCGAGCGCGAGCACGTCCTGCTGCTGGTCGTGCATCACATCGCGGCCGACGGCTGGTCGATAGGAGTGCTCACCCGTGACCTGTCCACGGCCTACGCGGCGCGACTCGCCGGCCGGGAGCCGTCATGGGCGGCGCTGCCGGTCCAGTACGCCGACTTCTCGGCCTGGCAGCGCCAGATCCTGGGCAGCGAGGACGACCCGGACAGCCTGATCAGCAGGCAACTGGCGTACTGGCGGCAGTCCCTGGCCGGTCTTCCTGCCGAGCTGACGCTGCCGGTCGACCGTCCGCGCCCGGCCGTGGCCTCCTTCACCGGCGGCACTGTCCCGCTGCGCGTCAGCGCCGAGGCCCACGCCAGGCTGGCGGGGATCGCCCGGGACCGGAAGGCCACGATGTTCATGGTGGTGCAGGCGGCGGTCGCGCTGCTGCTGTCCCGCCTGGGCGCGGGCACCGACATCCCGCTCGGCACCGTCATCGCGGGCCGGGGCGACCCTGCGTTGGATGGCCTGGTCGGCTTCTTCGTCAACACGCTGGTGCTGCGCACCGATGCCGGCGGCGACCCGTCGTTCAGTGACCTGGTCGCCCGGGTTCGCGAGGTGAACCTGGCCGCCTACGCCCACCAGGACGTGCCGTTCGAGCGGCTGGTGGAGGAGCTGCAACCGGACCGATCGCTGGCCCGGCACCCGCTGTTCCAGGTCATGATGACCTTCCAGACCACCCACCAGGACGGCGGCTGGGAGCTGCCGGGCCTGTCCGTCCAACCACAGCGGTCGAGCTCCGACGCCGCCAGGTTCGACCTGTCCTTCACCGTCGGGGAACACCACACCGCCGGCGGCGCACCCGCCGGGCTGGACGGGGCGGTCGGCTACTCGGCCGACCTGTTCGACCGGGCGACGGCCGAGAAGCTGGCTGGGCGGCTGGTGYGGCTGCTGGAAACGGTCGCCGCCGACCCCGCGCTGCGGGCGAGCCGGGTGCCGGTCATGGACGAGGCCGAGTGGGCCCAGGTCGTGCACGCCTGGAACGACACCGCCTGGAACGACACCGCGCTCAAGGTCTCGGACCGGACGCTGCCCGAGTTGTTCGAGGCCCAGGTGCGGCGCAGCCCGGACGCCGTCGCGGTGGTCTTCCAGGACGTAGGCCTCACCTATGCGGAGCTGGATGCGGCGGCGGGCCGACTTGCCGCGCGGCTGACCGAGCAGGGCGCCGGGCCGGAGCGGGTCGTCGCCGTGGCCCTGCCGCGGTCCGCTGAGATGCTGGTGGCGCTGCTGGCGGTGCTGAAGACCGGCGCGGCCTACCTCCCGGTAGACGTGGGATACCCGTCCTCGCGGGTGGCGTTCATGCTGGCCGACGCCGATCCCGCCGCCGTGGTCTGCACGGCCGAGACCGCCCGGGCGCTGCCCGGCCACCCGGCCGTACGGACGGTCCTGGACGACCCACGGACCGCCGAGGCCCCGGCGGCCCGGCAGCCGACCGCGTCAGGCCGGATCGACCCGCGGCACCCGGCATATGTGATCTACACCTCGGGCTCCACCGGAACACCCAAGGGCGTGGTCATCTCACACCGCAACCTGGTGACGTTCCTCGCCGCGATGCGAATCCGCCCCGGCCTCACCGAGGCCGACGTACTGCTGGCCGTGACGACGCTGGGCTTCGACATCGCCGGGCTCGAGCTGTTCCTGCCGCTGGTCGTGGGCGGGCGCGTGGTGGTGGCCGAACGCGAGGTGGCCCTGGACCCCAGGAGGCTGGCGGCGGAGATCGTACGGCACAGCGCGACGGTGCTGCAGGCTACGCCGGTGACCTGGCGGATGCTCGTCGACGACGGCTGGGCGGGCTCTCCCGGGCTGAAGGCTCTGTGCGGCGGCGAGGCCCTCCCTCCGGACCTGGCCGAGGCGATGATCGAGCGCTGCGCGCAGGTGTGGAACATGTACGGCCCGACCGAGACCACGATCTGGTCGACCTGCCGGCAGTTGACGGCGGGCGGCGG
>NZ_MAQZ01000017.1:0-2974 GCF_001756285.1 Frankia sp. CgMI4 | reverse complement strand
GCCCGATCACTGCACCGGCCCGATCACTGCACCGGCCCGATCACTCCGCCGGTTCCGGCCGGGAGAACAGCCGGAACAGCATCATCAGGGACGGCACAAGCACCACCAGACCGCCGGCGATGGCGAACAGCATGGCCCGGATGTTCGTCGTCGGCGCCGCGGCCGTGTCCACCGTGGCCTGCCCGACCACCAGGTCCGGGTACTGGGCCACCGCCCAGCCCCAGAGCATCGCGCCGACGGCGAGACCGGCCGCGATGCGGGCGGCACCGAACTGCTCGCGCCAGAGCGCGACGAGGGCGCCGATCCCGCCGAGGGTGGACAGGGCTACCAGGGGAAGCGAGCGGTCCCTGAACCGGCCGGCGACCTGCGGGGCGTCCGCCCACAGCAGGGGCAGCAGGATCGCGGCGAGTGCACCGCAGAGCACGGCGCCGCCGATGGCCCGCCGGCGGAAGTCGGCCACCAGGTGCGCGGTGGCCGGGGAAGAGGCGGCGTCCCGGCAGAGGTAGACGGCGGCGAGGAAGGCCGTCGCGGCGACCGCGAAGGCCCCGCAGACGAGCCCGAACGGGCTGCGCACCGGCGCGAACGGGTCGTCGGTCGACAGATCACCGCTGGCCAGAGCCGCACCGGCCACCCCGAGCGCGAACGGGGCGATCGTCGAGGAGACCGCGAAGACGTGCCCCCACCAGTGGTCGGGACCGGCCCCACCCGCCCCGTAGGACCGGTACACGTACGCGGCGCCACGCAGCACGATGCCGACGAGGGCCACGGACAGCGGCACCTCCAGAGAGGAGCCGATCACCCCGTAGGCCTCGGGAAACCCGCTGAACATCGCCACCACGATGAAGATCAGCCAGACATGGTTGGCCTCCCACACCGGGCCGAGTGACGCCGAGATCAGTTTCCGCTGGTCGCCGGCGTGCCGTCCGCGTGCCAGTAGGTCCCACACCCCGCCACCAAAGTCCGCGCCACCGAGCAGCGCGTAGGCGGTGAGCCCTACCACCATGATGATCAGAAGGAGGTCAGCGCTGGTCATCAGTCTTCTCCCCGCCCGCCGAAACCGGTGGTGCCGTCGGATCCCGTTCCCGTTGTCTCACCCGGGTGCGCCGAACCGCGGGATCCCTCGGGACCGCCGCCGGTGCGCCGCCTGCCGGCCACCGGCGGYTCGACCGGCAGTTCGACCGGCAGTTCGACCGGCGGTTCAACCGCCGGTTCAACCGCCGCCGGTTCAACCGCCGCCGGTTCGGGTCGCGGCTTCGGGATGGATGGCGAATCGGAATCGGTTGTCCGTCCGGGCCTGGCCGGGCTCGCCTGCCCCGCGCCGTGGACGGCCGTGCGGTGGACGCCCGCGGCGGGCCGCCCGGACCGGATCTCCGCGACGGCCGGGCCGCCGGTGGCCATCCGGCGCAGGATGAGGATCAGCGCACCCRCGAGCCCCAGGTACAAGACCAGGGAGCCGGCGAACATCGGCGCGACCCCGTCGGCGCCCGTCACCGCGTCGTGAACCCGCATGTGACCGCCCACGATCCACGGTTGACGACCACCCTCGGTGACCTCCCAGCCGGCCATCATCGACAGCGCGGACGCCGGTCCCGTGGCCGCCGCGGCGAACAGCCACGGCCGTCCGGTGGGCAGCAGCGTCTTCTCGCCGCGACGGCGCCGGCGGACGACGGCGGCACCAGTCAGAGCGGACAGTCCGATCAGCGCGGAACCGAACCCGACCATCGTCGCGAACGACCCGTGCACCAGCAGGCCGTTCGGGCGCTCGTCCGGCGGCGCGGCGTCCAGACCGGTGATCACGTGATCTGTACTGAATCCCTCCATCAGCGAGAGCAGACCGGGGATCTCCAGCCCGTAGCGGACCTCGCCGCTCTTGTCGTCGTAGAACCCGCCGAGGGTCAGCGGCGCGTGCGACCTGGTGTGGTAAAGCCCTTCCATCGCGGCCAGCTTGAACGGCTGGTTGGCCCCGGCGATCCGGGCCGCCCAGTCCCCCACGATCAGCTGAAGCGGCGCACAGACCAGCACCACCGCCAGGCCGATCCGCAGCCCGCGCTGGTGGTAGGCGTCCCGGCGACCGCGCAGCATGCCGACCGCGTAAATGCTGGAGACGGCCCCGCCGGTGCACATCAGCGCGGCCAGCAGCATGTGGACCACCTGGGGCGGRGTCCCCGGGCTCAGAAAGGGCGCGAACGGCTCGGCGGCGACGACCTTGCCGTTCACCTCGGTGATCCCCCGTGGCACGTTCATCCAGGCGTTCACCGTGATGATGAACAACGTCGACAGGGTGCCGGAGATCGCGATCGGCCATAGCGTGAGCCAGTGCGCGCGCGGCGACAAGCGCTTCCAGCCGTACAGGTACATCCCGACAAAGATCGCCTCGGTGAAGAACGCGAAGCCCTCCAGGGAGAACGACAGTCCGAGCGCACTGCCGTACTTCGACATGAACGCGGGCCAGAGCAGGCCGAACTCGAACGAGAGCACCGTTCCCGAGACGGCCCCGACCGCGAACAGCACGGCGAATGCCCGCGACCACTTCTTCGTGAGCGCCAGCCAGGTCTCGTCACCGGTCCGCACCCAACGCCCCTCGGTGTAGATCAGCAGCCACGGCATGCCGACCCCGAACACGGCGAAACAGATGTGAAACGCGAGGGAGAACGCTGTCTGGGCGCGGGCAAGGTCGACGGCATCAGCGGCGAGAACCATGCGCACAGCTCCTTCGGTGGGCCGCGAGGGGAAAAATCGGCCGAGAGCCAACCGATCCTCTACGAGGCATAGAGGTTTCTACGGTATGTAGCCAATTCTCCTGGCGACGAGCAAAGCGCAGTGAGCTCGATGACATGGTCAAGACCGACGGCACTACCGACGGCGCTGTCGAGACGTGCGCCACGGTCGACGGCACGGGGCGGGACCGAAAGATACCTCCATTGCGGCCGTCATCCTGTTTGATGGATAGCCCGTTCGGCGGATAGCCCGTTCG
>NZ_MAQZ01000016.1:0-3136 GCF_001756285.1 Frankia sp. CgMI4 | reverse complement strand
GATGGATAGCCCGTTCGGCGGATAGCCCGTTCGGCGGATAGATAGTCCCCTAAGTCATGAAGATGTTTCCTTGTAAAGGAATTCGGGCCGCGTGAACGGCGGCGGATCAGTCAGCCGGCGGGTTCGCACTGGTCCGGAGCCGGGCGCCGATCGGGAGCCGGGAGGMAGATCGGGGGCTGGAAGGCCGGTTCCTCCCCGGTTCCTCCCCGACGGCCGGCACCGTTGCCGCGTGGCTGTGACGCAACAGGCCTCAACGAAGCACCCCGTTCGGTTCCACGAATGTTCTACGCCACGTAGGATTGGCACCATGGCGCGCCTGGGTGACCTCGAACGGTCGGTCATGGACGTGTTGTGGGCGAGCGACGACTGGCTGACCGCCCGCGAGGTCGCCGGCCGTCTCCAGCATGAACGCGATCTCGCGTACACCACCGTGCTGACCGTGCTCGAACGGTTGGAACGGAAGGGATTCGTGCGGCGTCAGCGTTCGGCGCGCGCGCATCGCTACGCGGCCAGCGACAGTCGCGAGGCCGTCGTGGCCGAGGCGATGATGGAGGCGCTCGGCACGGCGGACGATCGTGGTTCCGCCCTGGTCCGCTTCGTGGGGTCGGTGTCCGCGGAGGAGGCCGAGATCCTTCGCCGTGCCCTGGAACCCGTCGGTTCCGGGGCACCCGGCATCTTCGTGCCTGGCGCCGAGGCCCCGCGCGCCGAGGATCCGCAGGCCGAGGATCCGCACACGGAGGTCCGGCACGCCGAGGCCCGGCGCGGTCCGGCGATCGGAGACCCGCCCCGCGACGACCCGGAGCAGATCGTCACGGTAGCCACCGACCCGGATCGAACGGCCCAGATTCCGCCCGACCACCGGTAGCGTTAGCCGGGACATGACGACCGCGGCACTTCTCGCCCTGTTCGCGGGCGTGTTGGCCTGGCCGGTCCCACGCCTGCTGGCCGCCGCGCGYTGGCCCTACCGATGTCCACGGGCGGCGATCGTGCTCTGGCAGGCGGTCGGTCTGGCCGGCGGAGTGTCGGCGCTACTCGCGGCGATCGCGTTCACCGTCTCACCGCTGTCCGGCGACACCCCGACCGCCATCGTCGACCATCTCGACAACATCGCGGCCGGCGCGCCGCTGACGGGCCTGGGCCTGATCAACCTCATCGGCCTCGCTGTGGCGGCGGCCTTGGCCTCCCGGCTGTTCGGGGTGCTCGRCACCTCCAGCGCCGCCACCCTTCGCGAGCGTCACCGACACCGCGACCTGGTCGATCTGGCTGGCCGTCGGCATCGCCGGCATGAGACCTGCGTCCCGCCCGGCCATGCGTCCCATCATTCCGGCACAGCCGCGGACTCTGGTGCGGCCACCGACCCTGGCACAACCGCCGACGGCGGGGGCGCAACCGGCTGCTGCCTGTGCGAACACCGGGACCGGGCCGGCATTCTACTGCGTATCCTCGATCATCCCGTCGCGGTCGCCTACTGCGTGCCGGGGGTGCGGCACGCCCGGGTTGTGGTCTCCCGCGGGCTACTGAACACCCTCGACGCCACCGAACTGGACGCCGTGCTCGCCCACGAGGCGGCCCACGTCGCCGGTCGTCACGACCTCGTCATCCAGCCGTTCGTCGCGTGGGAGCGGACCTTCCCGTTCCTGGACCCGGCCAGGGAGGCGACCGCGGCCGTCTCGCTCCTCGTCGAGATGCTCGCCGACGACGCGGCGGCCCGGCAGACAAGCCGCCGATCGCTCGCGCGGGCCTTGGCCCGGCTGGGCGGGGCAAGGGCACCGGTCCCCGCCGGGGCGCTGGGGATCATCGATTCTCCGGCCGCTGTGCTGCCCGCACTCGGCTCCCACGAGCCTACGGCGGTCGGCGTCCGCGATTCCGGCCCGCCCGGCCCGGGCAACCCAGACGCCGGCGGGCCAGACCCCGGCGATGCGGCGCCCGGCGATGCGGCGCCCGGCCAGACACGACCGGTCGGCGGCGGCCCCCGGCGCGGCACGGCCAATCCGGTCATCTCGCGGATCACCCGGCTCCTCGACCCGCCGGAAGTGCCATGGTGGATGCCGCCGTGCGCCTACTTCGGGGCGATCATCGTGCTCGCCGCGCCCCCGCTTATTCTCCTAGTCGGCTGAGTGGAAGGCGATAATCTCTACTTTTTTTATTGACAAGCGGCGGAATGATATCTACTGTCAGCGTCATGAGCCGGCGCCCGCTTCTGGTCTGCCGTGCACACATTGACTTTCATCGCGTCGCGAGCGCGCTCTGTCACCCTTACCATCGATCCCGCTGATCATCAGGCCCCGTTCCGCCGACTGGCATCCGTCACCGTAAGCCCCCGGCGCCCGGTGACGGCACCTGCCGCCTCCTACCCGAGCCGGCCAACGGCCGCCGACCTGATGTCAGCGAAGGGTGGGCCCCTCCCTCCGGTCCACCGTCCCTGTGGTCAGCCGGGCCCCCGGTCCTGACTTTTCCGTGCGTTCCACCTGCCCTGTGTTTGCACGCCTTGCGCGTGCGCGGCGACGAGAGGCCCCGTCGGCCGCGTGGTCGCATCGCGAGGAGGTTCTCCGTGCCCGTACGCGACAAGGCGCCAGTACGCGACAAGATGTCGGCGCGGGAAACGCTGCCGGCGCAGGGARGGCCGCGGGCCGCGGCGGGGGTCGTCTCCAGGCTTGGAGCCGGGAGAACCACTGCCGGCGGCCCAGGCAGCCMAGGCGGCTCCGGCGGCTCCGGCGCCCCCAGTGGTTACGGTGCCCCGGGCGGCCCCGCGGGCTCCGCGGCGGCGATCCTGCGGGCGGTCCTCGACCACGGTCCGGTCGCCCGCACCGCCATCGGGAGGGCAACAGGGCTCAGCCCGGCGGCGGTCTCCCGGCAGACAGCCGGGCTGATCTCCCTGGGTCTGCTCCGAGAGCTTCCCGCCTCCTCGCTGGCTCCCCGGGCCGGGCGGCCGCACGTGCCCCTGGACGTGGACACCGACCTTCATCTGGCCTGCGGGGTGCACATCGCCGTCCCGTTCGTCACCTTCAGCCTTGTCGACCTGCGTGGACAGGTGGTGACGCGGGAGCAGTTGCCGCGGGAGGGGGGCCCGGCGGACGTCCTTCGGATGATCGCCCGACATCTGCCCGACTTCCTCGCCCGGCGCGCCCAGGGCAAC